>JBDHVO010000055.1:0-6814 GCA_039809675.1 Proteocatella sp. | reverse complement strand
GCGCACGCCGGAGGCCTTCCTCGAGCACTACCGGGGGCTGGCGGGCGTCCCGGCAAACTCCAAGATCCCCTTCTACAGTTCTTTTCGCAATCGGTTCTGGATTTACCAGTATTCTGGACACTTCTTCAGAGTCAACGGTTACTGAGTGCAGGTCAGTTGTTGCCCCTCCCACATCCAGTACAATCAGGTCTCCCAGATATTCATACAGGAGCTTTGCGCATTCCATTACAGCTCCCGGTGTCGGTATAATATGGCCATTGACAAGATCCTTAACATGCTCCATCCCCGGTGCATGGATTATATGGTCTTCAAAGGCATCTTGTATCACCGCCCTTGTCGGCTCTACATTTAGTTCATCTATTTTTGGGTATACATTTTCGACAATATAAAGCTTTTGTTCTGAATGTTTTTCTTCAAAAATCAGCTTTATTTCTTCCTGGTTCTCCACATTACCTGCGTAGATAATTGGAATATTAAGTCCCAGACTGCTTATAAGCTCGGCATTATATATAGCGGTTTCTCTTTCGCCATAATCAACACCGCCAGCTATTAATATGATATTTGGTTTTATTTCTTGTATTTTTTTAAGATCTGTTCTTCTTAGCTTTCCAGCTGTTACCTGATGAATTATAGCCCCTGCTCCAAGAGCCGCTTCTTTGGCAGCTTTTGCTGTCATGTCGTACACAAGACCGTGTACAGTCATCTTTAGCCCTCCTGCTGCACTGGAGGTGGCAAGCATTTCAGTATACTCTATTTTGTCAGCACCAATGCTTGATGCCAAATCGTCAATTGCTCCTTGCAGGCCAATTCTTACATCTCCATCCAGTACTGAGGTTGGAGCCTGCCCCTGACCGATAAATTTTGGGTCAGGGGTGGCTATATCCTTGAAAGCATTAACGACGGTGGTAGTTGATCCTATTTCGGCCACTAGTACGTCAATTTTCATATTGCCTTCTTTCTTATTCTAATCCAAGCATTTCTTTCTTTTTGTTAACAAGGAAGGTTGCTACGTGAACTCCCTTAGAGCCCCTGCCAAATCCTGCATCAACGCCTTGCTTTACGGCAATTTCAGGAGTTACCTGAGTTCCGCCTGCTACAATTATCACCTTGTCCCTTATGCCTTTTTCTATGGCAAGCTCGTGAATCCTCTTCATGTTTTTGTAGTGGATATCATCGTGAGAGATTATAGTTGATGCCAGGATAGCATCAGCATTAAGCTCAATTGCAGCATCTACAAGTTTTTCAACCGGTACAGAGGTTCCGAGGTACTCTACCATTACTCCGTATTTTTCGATTCCGCCATGCTTGATGTCTATAATTTCTCTAAGTCCAACAGAGTGCTCGTCTTCTCCAACTGTAGCTCCAACTATTTTCATTGGATGCTCTTTTATAAACTCTCTTATTTCGTCATCTGACATTACTGCCGGCTCTTCTGGGATTACAAGATTGTTTACATCTATTGTAAAGCCTACTCTTCCCTTTAGCTCTACTCTTGTTCCTTCAGCAGGCTGCATTACCTCTACAGATATTACCTCAGGCTCATCAAGGTTCATTTTCTTAGCAAATTCAAGGGCTGCAAACTCTGCAACTCTCTTTGATGCTGGCAAGAACATAGTAAGAAGAACTGTTCCGTCCCCCATCCATTCAACCTCTGGCTTAATTTGGGATGTGTTTCTAAGGTACTCTGTTTCCTTCATTCTTACATTTACGTTGTCATTTTCATCAAGCTCGTCAATGAAGATGATTTTGTCAGGATCCTCAAAGGTACAACCGCCAATTAGGGATGCTGGATTATTAACTGCATTTGCATCGTACTGGGCAACATTGTTGTAACCAAAGTGGGCAGTAACAGGTGCAAAGTAATCCTCATCTCTTTGGTAGGTTGTATTGGCTCCTACTCCTCCATCTATCTGGCGAGCAATCCCGTCGCCGTTTCTTTCAGGGTAGTTTCCTGAGTCTACAAAGAAGCCTTCCTGAACTGCGTTAAAGAAGCCGCCTACTTCAACGATTTCTTCCATAAACATTACAGCTCTTTCCTTGATTTCTTTTGCTTTTTCTCTTAAAACTCCCTCGTCCTTGAGCTGGATCATCTCCATAAGGCCGTCCATTCCTACAAAGGCCTGTTTTGCAGTGTCAAGGGCTTCTATGTTGTAGATATGCCATGGAACGTTTCTTCCCTCATCTGGTGTTATAGTGGACTGGATGTCTGCACTTGTCAGCTTTGATGTCAGAATGTTAAGCACATGGGTTACTGTCGCCTCTCTTACAGATGAATCCATATATTTGGTGTTCATCTGGGCTCTCATCCTGTAGTTTTTGAAGATTTCCCTTAGGGCAACCGCGTATGGCAGGTCAATGTACATATTCGGCGCTGGAGGAGCTGTTGGCGGTACTGTTGACAGACAGATATTAGAAGGCTTCATTCCCACTCTTTGAGAGAAAAGAGAGTTTATTGCGTGCTGTACCATAAGCTCAGGCATTACCTTCCAAGCGTGTCTGGCTGTTGCGTTGGCGTTGTGGGCCCCGTCTATCTGGGCTATATCGGCCCAGGTCATAATTTTCTTTGATTCGCAGGCATCTACAAAGGATCTGATCATATTGATGTTTCTGTAAAGAACGTTGTACTGAGGGTCCTGGTGGGCTCCATTGATTCCTTCCTCAGCAAACATTACAGCTACGTCTGGTCCTGCAACTCCTGATACATCAGAGTGATAGTTGATTGGACGTCCTACTTCTTCCCCTATAATATCAAGAGCTTTCCTTTGGGCTCTTACTTGCTTTCTTGTAATTGGCACTCCGCCTATTCCTTGAGGAGTTCCTTCAATAAGGCCGTCAAAGTGAGACTGACCTGCTGTCCTTATAACCATTATGTGGTCAGCACCATGCCAGGCAGCCATTCTCATTCTTCTGATATCATCCTCAAATCTTCCCGATGCAATCTCGGTAGTAATAACAGGCATTGGCTGAGGGTCAATATTATCAAAATACTTTGCTGACGGTAGGGGTATTGAATTTTTTAGAGGCTTCGACGCATCATGATAGGTGAAGGGTCCTAGTTTTTCTCCCTTATCAGACTCTCTCCATGTCCAGCCCCTTCTTTTTGGTCTGTAAGACTCAAGGTCTTTTAGTATATTCTCTATATTTAATTTTTCATTTGGCTTTAATTGAAACATTATTACTTACCTCCCTTGAACAGATCCGCTGCTTCCTGCCACATTTCTCCAGCTGCAAGCTTTACTCCAGCTTCTCTCACTGTCATAGATTTTTCCTTTGCAAGCTTATAAACCACATGGCCTGCGCCCTTGCCCATAAGACCTCTGTCCATTACTCCATCAACTATCGCCTTTGATTCAATAGAGGAGAAGCCCATTCTTAAAAGTACAGACCTTTCTATTGCAGGAGATGTATTCTTTTCTCCAAGCTCAAGAAGGGGTTGTACTACCTTTTCTGCCATTTCCCAAAACTTGTTGTATAATTCTTCATCGCTAAGATTTGCCAGGTGGGCTCGTCTTGTAGCGAAATCATCTTGTCTTGCTATGCTCATCTTCTACTCCTTTATACAGCCTGGGGGATGGTCCCCTTAGGCATTTCTATTATTTTATTTCTTCAAGTGCTTTTTTTACAAATTCTACATCTGAGTTTGTCTCTTTTGCCAGATATTCAATATCCTCTTCAGTAGGAACTATTCCACCTGCCAGGGCATTTTTAATCAGGGATTTTCTAAGCTTAACCATATCCTGGTCAGTAACCTTGATGTAGGATGGATCCTTTGGAAGTATTATATTAACTCCTGGTACTTCCTCTGACGGATCCCCGAATCTAATATCAATTCCGTTGGATCTTGCGAAAGACAGCTGAGGCTGGATGTGCTTGCCTGCTCCAGTGTACTCAGTTTCCTGAACTACTATTATCTGGTCCTGGTCCATTTCCTGGGCAAGGGCAAAAGCAGCTGCAAGAGATGTGTTTCCAGCAGGGCCTTTTTCGATTCCCTCAAGAGATGCCAGAGCCTCTGTAATATAGAATACCTGACCCTGGGTAATAGTTACATATCTGTCCATATATCTTAAAGGTCTTGCCGCTGAACGAGGAACGTCCGACCTGTCTGGCATTGTAGTAAACGGCATTCCAAATCCTGTATGGCCTGTTGTGAATGATTTTTTGTTAAACTGGTCATCCGATGCCATATGAAGTCCCTTAAGGCTTACGCTGGCACCAACAATTTTACTCTTTGCTCCGGCTTTTATAAGGCCTCTGGCTGTTCCAGTAAGGTTTCCTCCACCGGCGTTTGTGCAGACAACTACGTCCGGATCCTTGCCCTGTTTTTCTCTAAACTGCATGGCAAGCTCGTAGCCCAGGGTTTCTACCCCTGCGATTCCAAATGGTGTGTATAGGGAAGCGTTAAAGTAGCCTGTTTCCTCAAGAAGGAGAAGAAATTTGTAGAATAGCTCAGGACCTACCGAAAGCTGAACAACCTCTGCTCCAAGAGCCTCGCATTTTCTTGCCTTTTCTACAATCTCAGGCTGGCCTATGCCCCTTGAGTCATAGCATTCCTGCACAACAATGCACTTTAGGCCTGCCATAGCCGCCTGGGATGCAACTGCTGCCCCATAGTTTCCTGAGGTTGCCGCAATAACTCCCTTGTAGCCAAGTTTTTTTGCATGATAGACTGCATTGGCTGCCCTTCTTGCCTTGAAGGATCCTGATGGGTTTGAAGCCTCATCCTTTATAAATATTCTTGCCCCCTTGCCAGGAGCCGCATATTTTCTTGCAAGAGCTGTAAGGTTTTTAAGCTCTAAAACAGGAGTATTACCAACACCTGTAGAATACTGGATTTTTTGCATTTCTTCAAGAGTATAGCCAGTTTCCTTCATCATTCTTTCGTAGTCAAAGGCTATTGATCCACTTTCAAAATCAGCATAGTCAATTCCTATAGCCGATTTCATTATCTCAGGCTTTCTTGCCATTACCGCTGCATAGCTGTTATCCCTAACCATTATTTGTCACCTCCAAATAAAATCTCTCTTACCTGAGCATTGATACTTAGAAGCTCAGGAACAAAAACTCCGTAGTCCAGCTTATAGTAAGGGTTTACTTCAAGAAGGGTTCCTTTTTCAACTCTTTTTGTTATTGTTGTTATTTCCACCTCATCGCCAATTTCTGCATCAGCATTAAGGTAGCCCTTTATCCACATCTCAAGTGGAACCTTTTTGGTATCATCCGGTACCTGGGGTGCTCTTTCAGACGGCTCCAGAATATTTTTGTGTATTAATACCCATTCACCTTTTTTTATCATTTCATTCCTCCCAAAACATTGTAATTGGGGTGCATCACAATGTAATGCACCCCTGTTTGCACGCCAAAGCGTTATTATCTTATTTAACTACTTTTCTGTCTTCTCTTATAAGGTCTCTCATATCTCCCATTATTGCTCTTGGCACTGGAAGAGTAAGCATTGTATGAAGTCCTGGCTCAGCATTGATAGTCTGAGGGATCATGTTTACACACATAGCAATTGTTCCTATTCCTCCTGGTACCTCTGGAGTGTTAGCAAGATTTACATCAGGAGTTCCTTTGATTATTACATAGTCTCCAGTTGACACTCCAACCTGCTCAGGCTCGATTTGCTGAGGGTGGTCCATTTCAACCTTTAGCTGACCGTCAACCTTACCGTATCCCTTCATGGCAACTCCTGCAACATGACCAGCAGCAGCAAAGCCATATGGAGATTTTCTGTCTACATCTGTTACTATTGGGTCCATAGAAGTTGTTACAGGCTCACTAAGCTTCCAGCCAATTGCATCTGTAACCATTTGGATAGACTCTTCAAAGCCAACGTGACCAGATAGAGTTTTAGTCTCAACGCCTTTTTTAAACTCATCAACTGTGATACCAATTCCCTGCTCATGCATAACAGCTGGCCCAAATGGAGAAAGAGAATTTACTCTTCTTGCCACTATGCTGTCTACTTCTTCACAGCAGCCTGTCATTACAACTACAAGAAGGTCCATGATAAGGCCTGGGTTGATACCTGTTCCAAGGATTGAAACTCCGTGCTCCTTGGCAAGCTTGTCCATTTCAGCAGCCAGCTCAGGAGATTGAGCCTGAGGGTAAGCCATTTCTTCCGCAGAAGAAACAACGTTCATCTTATTTTCTACAATCTTTTTAATTTTTGGGAAGGCATCCTTTGTGAATGAATCTGTACAAAGAAGTACAACGTCTGCAGCTCCCGGCTTTATAAGGTCTTCCTCTGATTGAATAAGAACATCGGCTCTGCTGCCTTTTTCAGTCTTGATATAGTCGAACATGCTTGTGCCGATTTTTGCACCTCTTCCAACAACTCCTACTATATCAACTCCTTTTTTCTTAAGAAGCATGTCAGCCATTCCGCCTCCCATTGCTCCAAGTCCCCAGATAATTACTTTTACATTTTGCATATTTTTTTCCTCCAAAATTCAAATTAGCTTTAACTTTACACCCATATTATAAGCAAATACTATGCCAACTATTTTGTAAATAAGAGGTTTTTCAAAAAAACATCTGGCCAGATTTATCTTATTGCTGGCAATCAGCCGAACATCTTCCTATTGCTTGTTTGTCAGAAAATAATTTTTTATCCTCACTCATTATTTTTTTAAAATAAGTTCAAATCTTATAAAACTTTTACTTGAGTCTCTGAAAAATCCTCGACCAGTGATAGATTTTAATAAAAAACGCAAATATATTTGCATATCTCTGCAAACATATTTGCGTTTTTAGTCGTTTTTGAAAATTCATACAATTAATTTAGTATTATTAAATCAAAAACAATACTTTT
>JBDHVO010000054.1:0-6945 GCA_039809675.1 Proteocatella sp. | reverse complement strand
GCTTTCCAAATGGTTATTTGTTAACCGCCTGGCAGAGCATACAGCAGAGTTTCCCAAAAAACAGGAGACTTTGCTCAGGTACGCCGAAAAAATCAAGGGGACCAGCATAATTGAGGAGATAAACTCCCTTGTCCTTGATTTTGGGGGCTTTGTTATAATAGATTTCAGGGATCTTCCTTATTCTCTGCTCTACGACAAAAATAGGTATGAGAGAGAGATCAGGGACTACAAAAAAAATGACGTGCTTCCGATTTTTTTTGATAGGAGCACATCACAGCTTGCAGCAAGGGATTTTATTATAGATTTGCGGGAGTCCTCCTGCTACACCCTTTTTTATGATGGTATAGACCTTTTGTATACCAGGGATATGCTGGACATAAAGACAGGACTGGAGCCGGACCTTCGCAGGCAGAAGAAGGTCTAGCATTATTAAAAGACCAGGGTAATATACAGGCTCAGAAGCCTTTCCCCGAACAAAAGCACGCATATTATGCCTGATGAGAGGAAGGGGCCAAAGGCAATGGCAGTACCTCTGCCGGCTTTCCCTTGAAGGTAGAGCCAGCCAACATAGACAAGAGCCATCAGGTTGCCCAGGAAGAGGCCAAGGAGGATAAGCTTCCAGCCTGTGAAAATTCCTGCTGCCGCCATAAGCTTGATGTCGCCTCCTCCAAGGCCGTCCTCGTATACTATGCCAAGGAGCAAAAGGGGCAGGGAGGCAGCAAAAAATCCCATTAGGTAGGGAAGCAGGGGCGCACTGACGTAGGCTTTCATGTATATCATATTTACTATGGCAAGCACAAGGATGGATATAACAAGGCCATCAGGGATTAGCTGGTATTTTGCATCGATAAAGGATACTATAAGGAGCAGGGACACCAACAAGGACATAAGTAAGGCCGAGAAGGTAAATCCTTGGGTAATAAAGATCAGGCTATATAAAAGGCCGTTTAAAAGCTCAACAAACGGATATATAGGAGATATGGGAGCCCTGCAGTAGCCGCATTTTCCCCTAAGGAGGATATAGCTTATAAGGGGGATATTGTAATACCAAGCTATAAGGCTGTCGCACCTGGGGCAGTAGGACCGGCCCCTTACAATGGTTTTGCCAAGGGGAAGGCGGTAGATACATACATTTAGAAAGCTTCCGATATTTATTCCGATAAAAAAGACAAAGAGATAGGGTATTATCTGCATTGAGGTCCTCCGGTTCAGATATACTGAGATAATTGAATATTTGAGGATATTATAGCATGAATTTGACTTTGGGAGAAAGATTATGAGCAGAAGGAACAAAAGACTTGGAGAAGTGCTTGTAGAAGCAGGTGCCTTGACCCTGGCCCAGCTAGAGGAAGCCCTTGCTTATGCAAAAAACAAGAATATTATTATTGGGGATGCCATTTTGGAGCTGGGCTTTACAGATGAATCCACGCTTTTTAAAGGCCTTGAGTATATCTTAAACGTACCATATGTGGATTTAAGCGAGACAGCCATTGATAGGGAAGCGGTAAGCCTTATCCCTGAGAGTCTGGCCAAGAAGCACATAATAATACCCATAAGGCGGGAGAAGAATGTGCTTACCCTTGCAATGCATGACCCGGTGAACTTCTATGCTGTAGATGATGTCAGGAATTTGACAAATATGGAGGTTGACTTGTCATAAGTCCTAAAAAAGATATCCTCAGTGCCATTGACAGGTACTATGGCAGTGAAATTGCCAAAAAGGCCTTTGAAGACCTCAAAAGGGAATACAACAGCATAAATCTTTCATCTCTTGCAGACCTGTCTGCATCGGAGGTGGAGAGTGCACCGGTTGTAAGGCTTATAAACTCTGTTCTCCAGCACTCCATAAAGTCTTCTGCCAGCGACATCCATATAGAGCCTACTGCGGGCAATCTAAAGGTAAGGTTTAGGATAGACGGCCAGCTCCAAGAAGTGATGAACTCCTCTATGATGGCCCACTCAGCCATAATTACCAGAATAAAGATTATGGGGGGGATGGATATAGCAGAAAAAAGAATACCCCAGGACGGCCGTGTAGAAACAAAGGTAGACGGTAAGAATGTAGACCTGAGGCTTTCTATACTGCCTACAGTCTATGGCGAAAAGGTGGTTATAAGGATTTTGGGAGGGTCATCAGGTGCCTTGAGCCGGGACCAGCTGGGCCTTTCAAAAGCCAATGAAATTCTTTTTGACAAAATAACCAAAAGTCCAAACGGAATTATTCTTGTTTCAGGACCTACGGGCTCAGGAAAGACGACAACTCTCTACTCTCTTTTGAAAGAGGTCAATACCCCGGAGGTAAACATAATTACGGTTGAAGACCCAGTGGAGTACAAGCTTGACGGGGTAAATCAGGTACAGGTAAACACTAAGGCGGGGCTTACCTTTGCCAGTGGTCTGCGCTCCATACTAAGGCAAGACCCTGATATAATAATGATAGGAGAGATAAGAGATTCAGAGACTGCCCAGATAGCCATAAGAGCCTCTATAACAGGCCACCTCGTGCTCTCTACTATCCATACCAATGATGCGGCTTCGTCAGTGGCCCGTTTGGTGGATATGGGGGTGGAATCCTACCTGGTTACTTCCTCTCTGGTAGGGGTGGTTGCCCAAAGGCTGGTCAGGAATGTGTGCAGCCACTGTAAGACGGCATACAAGCCCTCTCATAGCGAGATGATGCTTCTGAAGATGAAGGAGCCTGTGCCCCTTTACAAGGGAGCAGGCTGTCCGGTCTGCAACTATACAGGCTACAAGGGGCGTTCTGCCATTCACGAAATCATCGTTATGACAAGGGAGATAAGGGAGCTTGTTAACAGGGGAGGAAGCATAGACCAGATAAATCAGATAGCAGCGAGACAGGGGACAATAAATCTAAGGGAAAGCTGCGCAGAGCTGGTGCTTGAGGGACGCACCACAGTGGACGAAATGCTTAAGGTGACCTACAGCACGGAAAATTAATTACAAATCAAATATAAAATCAAGGGGGAAATTATGAAGTACGAGTTAATGGATATTCTCAAAATGGCAGAGGATATGGAGGCATCGGACATACATTTTACAGTGGGCAGGACTCCGACAATAAGGGTGAAGGGTAGGCTTGTAAACTACGGAGAAGACCTGCTTAGTCCAGAAGACACAAAGGAAATATGTTTTCAGCTTTTGGATGATGAAAAAGCAAAGGTTTTGGAAAAAGAGGGGCAAGTCGACCTTGCCTGGTCAGTACCTCAGTTTAGCAGGTACCGTGTCAATATCTTTAAGCAAAGATCCTCCTATGCTGCAGCCCTAAGGCGTATAAATACTAGAATACCCAGCTTTGAAGAAATAAATCTGCCTTATGTGCTTAGGGACCTTTCTCTGAAGCCAAGGGGACTTGTCCTTATAACAGGGCCGACGGGCTCAGGAAAATCCACGACCCTCGCTACCATGGTGGACTATATTAATAGGAGCAGGAGCTGTCATGTTATTACAATTGAGGAACCAATCGAGTATATGCACAAGCACAAAAAAAGCATGGTCAACCAGAGGGAGGTAGGCAGCGATACAGTGAGCTTTGAAAGAGCCCTGCGTGCAGCCCTTCGTGAAGATCCGGATGTAATTCTGGTGGGAGAGATGAGGGATCTGGAGACTATATCAACTGCTATTTCAGCAGCAGAAACGGGCCATTTTGTAATGTCAACGGTGCATACAGTCTCTGCAGCCCAGACCATAGATCGCCTTATAGATGCCTTTCCTCCCCACCAGCAGCAGCAGGTGAGGACTCAGCTTGCCTCTACCCTTCAGGGTATTGTCTGCCAGCAGCTACTGCCTAGCAAGGACGGCGAAAAGATTATTCCTGCCATGGAGGTCCTTATTATGAATGATGCTGTAAGAAGTATGATAAGAGAAGGCAAGCAGCATCAGATAAACAACGTGCTTCAGACAAATATAAAATCCGGCATGATGCCTATGGATTACTCCCTTGCCCAGCTTGTAAGGCAGGATGCTATCAGTCTTGAGGAAGCCAGATCCCGCTGCGTCGATAGGGAAATATTTGACAGATACCTTCAGGCCACAGTCTAAAAGACCAAAAATCCAATTTTTTTTAAAAGGGCTATTTTTGACAAAGTTTTCATTGACATAAAAGCTCCAAAATTATATAATGAGGGATGTAATATGCGTAAAAATAGCCTCTATATTATGCAAAAGAGGAAAGGTGGTGTAACAGATGAAAAGAACTTATCAGCCAAAGAAAAGACAAAGAAAAAAAGAGCATGGTTTCAGAAAGAGAATGCAGACTCCTAACGGAAGAAACGTCCTTAAGAGAAGAAGAGCAAAAGGCAGAAAGAGACTGACTGCATAAAAATCCGGCCACGAGAAAGCAGTGGCCTTTTTTGTTAGCTGAGGTACAAAATGAGCTTTGATAGATTAAAAAAAAACCAGGACTTTAAAAAAGTATATACAAGGGGAAAGTCTTACGGCTGCAAAAACCTTGTTATCTACTATATGCCAAACAAGAGCGACAGCTTTCGGGCAGGTTTTTCAGTTTCAAAAAAGGTAGGAAATGCTGTTGTAAGAAACAGGGTTCGCAGATACCTCAAAGAGAGCTTGATTTTGTTGAAGCCGGGCGGCCCGGGTCACGATATTATTTTTGTGGCAAGACCCTCTGCAAAGGATAACAATTTCCACGATATTAACAGGTCAGTCCGTTACCTGTTCAAAAAAATAGGACTGAATGTTTATGAAAATAATAAGCAAAATCCTGATACTCTTAATCAGGATATACCAGATAATAATATCTCCCATAAAGGGAGCATTATTTAATTCTTATGGGCCAACCTGTAGGTTTTATCCCACCTGTTCCAGCTACGCAATAGAGGCAGTAAATAAGCATGGGGCAGTAAAGGGACTATATTTGGCTCTAAGGCGCATATTAAGATGTCACCCTTTCAATAAGGGTGGGTACGATCCAGTACCATAGGAGGAAATTTGACAGGTATTTATATGTTATTAGGCGCTTTGCTAAAGCTTATGTACGACCTTATAGGCCACTACGGCTGGGCAATTGTCGCTTTTACTGTGGCGGTGAAGCTGATTTTAATGCCCCTTATGCAGGCACAAAACAGGTCTATGAAGGCAATGTCAGAGGTTAAGCCTAAGATTGACGAGATAAAGAAAAAATATCCGGGTAATCAGGAAAAACAAAATGAAGCAATGGTAAAGCTCTACAAGGACTACAATATCAATCCCTTGCTTGGATGTCTGCCAATGCTGGTTCAGCTGCCAATCCTTATCGGCTTGTTTCAGGTGCTGAGAGATCCTGTAACCTATGTATTTAAGTCTGAGGCTGCTCTAAAGGCTGCAGACACAGGGTTTTACTGGATAAAAACAATGGCGACCCCTGATGTTGTTACAGTTGGCGGTCTTGCCCTACCCTTTATCCTGCCACTTATAGCGGCTGCTTCAACATACTTTGACTCAAAGGCAATGTCCAAGGGTCAGCCAAAAAATCAGATGACAACCACCATGACCTATATGATGCCCCTTATGATACTGCTTTGGGGAAGATCCTTCCCGGCAGGATTGTCACTGTACTGGGCAGTGTCCAATGTGTTTTCAATATTACAAAGAAAATTGCTCAATCCCAAAGTAGGACCACAGTCAAAGGATTCTAAAGGAGGCAAATAGCAATGAAGACCGTAGAATTAGTCGGAAAAACCAAAGAAGAAGCCTTGGAAGAGGCCTTAAGACAGCTGGGAACGACCATAGACAAGGTAAAAGTAGAATACGATGAGCAGAAATCCGGCGGAATATTTGGATTTTTGGCCAAAAAAGAAGTCAGGGTAAAAGTTACCCTTTTAGAAGCAAAAGAAAACGAAAGCAAAGCTCCTGACCATGTGATTGAGAAAATTGCAATAAAGGAAGCTCCTACTGATGAAAAATCTGCAGAGGAAATCCTGGACTTTGACAGGGTGGCTTCAGATATGGAGGGCCTTGAAGGCTCTGCAGTAAAATTTTTGCAGGATGTATTTGAATCTATAGGAGTTACAGGAGTAACAATAAAGACAAATGTTGTTGATGACAATATTGAGGTAAAGGTATACGGAGAAGAAGCGTCAAGGCTTATAGGGAGAAGGGGAGATTCTCTTGATTCCCTCCAAATGCTGACAAACCTTGCTGTAAACAGAGGAGACGACAAGTATGTAAGAGTCCTTCTGGATATTGAGGATTACAGAGAAAAAAGAGAGGAATCTCTTAAAAAATATGCCCTCAAAATGGCTAAGCAGGCAGCCAAGCAAAAAAGAATTGTAAAGCTTGAGCCTATGAATCCTTACGAAAGAAGGATAGTCCACTTCTCACTTCAGGATGACAGATATGTCAAGACCTACAGTGAGGGAAAAGACCCCTACAGACGTGTTATAATTGAACCAAAATACAAAAGATATTAATTAATTTTAAAAAACAGGCTGAAAAGCCTGTTTTTTGTTATAAGGGCGAATTGGTCTGTGCACTTATTATAACCAGCTTCCTCTCGTGTTGCTGCACAACAATGCAAAAAACAGTATACAGTAAGCGGGAAACCCTGATTTTATATTCTTATCCATATAGATATAAATAGCAAAAGGGATAATGAGAACCATATATGTTCCCAGGTGATTTGGATTTCCCATAGCAGAAAAGGCTGCTCCTGAAAGGCCTCCTGGATACATACGCCCAGGGACGGGATCCAATCCGTATTTCTGCATTATTGCATGCACTGCAATCAGCACAGCCGATGATATAATGAGCATAATAGAAGTTTTTCCTATTGATTCCACTTTTCTGGCAGATAAGAACAAAGAGAAATATACCGTCAAGGTAAGAAGCCCTTCAAATCTGTAAAAGGATCCCCAAAAAGCTGAATATCTGTTATAAATACTTGCTGGAATATGTATTTATGGAAAAATTATTGAACTATACAAATTTATC
>JBDHVO010000053.1:0-7005 GCA_039809675.1 Proteocatella sp. | reverse complement strand
CTTACTGCAATGCCTGATGTTATTACCTGGGGCAGGTTTATAAGGGTAGCCGCCATTCCTGTCAGCTGGCCATAGAGTGAGTTGGCATCAGCGTTAGTAAAGCCTGCCGCTTCAAGCCTGCTCATTACAAGGGCCAGGTCTATCATATTCATAGTCGGCATTACAAGGGCTCCAATTACAATTGGCAGGGCAATTGTAAGTAGCTCCTTTAGAATCTGCACGCTTGTTTCTTCCTTAAATTCCCTTGCTTCTCCTGACTTCTCTCCCAGGCTTGCCTTATCTCTTTTCAGATAGAGGTAGAGCATAACGACAAGACCTGTTACTGCTCCTGCAGTTGCTCCAAAGGTAGCACCTGCGGCCCCGAATTTCAGCCCCTTGGGTACCATGGCAAGGGCAAGGGCTATTCCGAATACTACCCTGGCCAGTTGTTCAATAACCTGGGATAGGGCCGATGGCCGCATATTATTGTGGCCTTGGAAGTAGCCCCTGAAGGCTGCCATAAGAGGTACAAAAAGTATGGCCGGAACCAGGGCTATAAGGGCCGGATAGGCATCAGGATTTCTGAATCTTTCCGTCACAAGGTAGTCTGCTCCAAAAAATATTGTTGCAGAGGCAAGGACTCCAAAGCCGGCCATTATTTTAAATACCAGCCAAAAGACCTTGTCTGCCCCTCTTTCGTTTCCAAGGGCAAGCCTTGCAGCTACCATTTTTGATATGGCAACAGGAAAGCCTGACGTGGCTATGGCTACCAGCATTACATAAATCGGATATGCTGTTTGGTAGTAGCCCAGCCCCTCAGAGCCTATTATCCATACAAGGGGTATTCTAAAAACAGCCCCCAGGAGCTTGCCTACTACTCCGGCAATCCCCAGGGTAGCAGCTCCTTTAAGGAATGTATCTTTATTTTTATCGCTCATGGCTCACCTTAGATATTTACTTTTACAAGCTCTTTGTTTACATTTATTTTTGCTTTTGAAGTTAATTCCTTTATAAGGTCATCAAATTTGTTGTTTTTCAGTTGATCCTTTATCATTCCCTTTACATCATCCAAGGACTCAGTTTCGTCTAATTTGTCTGTAAGGTAGATTATATGGTAGCCGAACTGGGTTTCAACGATATCAGATATTTCACCAATCTCCATGGAAAAGGCCTTGTCATTAAACTCAGGCACCATAACCCCCTTGGCAAAGAAGCCCAGGTCTCCCCCTTGGACAGCAGAGCCAGGGTCGTCTGAGTATTCCTTGGCAAGTGCTGCAAAATCTTCTCCGCCCTGAGCTTTTTTCAAAACCTCCTGGGCCAGCTCCAGCTTTTTAGTCTTCTGGTCATCAGGCAAAGGCTCGTTGTTTTCACCAAGAGTGCTTATCAGAATATGGGAGGCCTTTACCTCATTGTGGGTGTAATCTGCAATATGCTCGTCATAATATGCCTTTACATCCTCATCTGTCACTTCAGCCTTGGCAACCATATCTGTAGCGAGATTTCTGTAGGAGAGGTTTTTCCTAAGATGGTCCTTTATAAAGGCTTCATCTACTCCATGGGCAGTAAGGTAGGCCGCGTATTCACTGTCCTTGCTCACTATATCCATGTAGGCAGTGTATTCTGCATTTATATCTTCCTCCGTGGCTATTAAAGCTTTTCCGGCATCATCCTTTTCAAGCTCCTGCATTACAAGCTCATGGGTGATTAGCATCTCCAGCATCTGGTCTGCAAAATGCTGGCTGAAGGTTACCCCCGGTTCAATCTCCATATCCCAGACCTGGTCACCGAATACTGATTCAAAATCATTGTCCCTTGCCACCTTGGCAACAGTCTTATCGTAATACTCCTTTGAGATTTCAACTCCGTTAACATTGGCAACTGCGTTGGCCGAAAGCTTTGTGCTACATGCTGTAAGCAGCATAACAGTTGCCAGCATAAGAGACACAAGTTTAATTAGTCTTTTCATTTAATTCTCCTTATTATTTTTTCAACAATAAAAACTCTTTTTGCAGATTTTATCCACAATAAATTATTATAGCATTCCTTCAAGGTACTTGGCTATGCTTTTAAGCAATTTGTAATCTTCCACCTTGCCGAAATTTTTCTGGACAATCAGCCTGCCATCAGGCGAATAAAAATTCACCCCCCTGCTCGTAGTTGATATTTTGCCGATTTTGAGTCTTCTGCCAAGAGCCTTGATATAGGCTGCCTCAGTAAGGGTATAGACCGAAAAAGGAATATCTGAGAACCTGTCTTCAATCTCCTCCTCTACGCTTTGCTTGTCCTCTATATCTCTTATAGATGCAATTTTCTTGTATATTTCAATCTTATCCATTTCATCCTCAATGTAGTCCGATGGGATATAGGCATTTACCTTGATGGCAATTTCTGTATCTATATCTTCCTCAACCTCTTGCCCCCTAAGCCTCTTTATTGCATCCTCCAGCATCTTAACGTAGAGCTCATAGCCTATATCTGCTATATGACCATGCTGGGTTTCCCCAAGAAGGGTACCTGCCCCCCTTATTTCAAGGTCTCGCATGGCTACCTTGAAGCCAGACCCGAATTCCGTAAATTCCTTTATGGTTTTGAGTCTTTTTTCAGAAACCTCACTAAGGACCCGATCTTTTTCATACATAAAATAAGCGTAGCCCTGCCTATCAGTACGGCCTACCCTGCCTCTGAGCTGGTAGAGCTGAGAAAGTCCCATTTTGTCGGCTCCATAGACAATCATGGTATTGGCATTCCCTATGTCCATTCCTGTTTCAATTATTGTTGTACAAAGGAGGACATCATATTCTTTGTTCGTGAAATCCTCAAGGATCTTCTCAAGCCTTCTTGGGGGCATTTGACCATGAGCTACTGCAATCCTCACATCAGGAAGGAGTTTTGAAAGCTGGCTGTGCATCATTTCTATAGTCTGCACCCTGTTGTAAACAAAATATACCTGGCCTCCCCGGTTTATTTCCCTCATTATGGCATCAGATATAATTCCCTCCCTGGCCTCCATGACATAGGTCAGGATTGGGAGCCTCTCTCTTGGCGGCTCCTCCAGGGTAGAAATATCCCTGATGCCGCTTAAGGACATATGGAGGGTTCTTGGAATAGGGGTTGCAGAAAGAGATAAAACATCACAATTGCTTCTTAGGTTTTTCAGCTTTTCCTTGTCCTTCACCCCAAACCTTTGTTCTTCATCAACAATTATAAGGCCCAGATCCTTAAAATGAATATCCTTAGACAATATCCTATGAGTCCCCACAAGGACATCTACCTCGCCGGTCCTGAGCCTTTCAATAACCTTGTCCTGCTCTCTTGCAGTCCTAAACCTGCTAAGAAGCTCGATTTTTATGGGAAAGTGCCTGAATCTTTCTTTAAAATTATTATAATGCTGCTTGGCAAGGACCGTTGTAGGCACAAGAAAGGCGCTTTGCTTGGAATCCATGGCAGCCTTAAAAACCGACCTTATGGCAACCTCAGTCTTGCCATAGCCAACATCACCACATATGAGTCTATCCATTATTTTTGAGCTTTCCATATCTGCCTTTACTTCGCCTATAGCCCTTAGCTGGTCACCGGTCTCCACAAAGGGAAAATCCGCCTCAAACTCTTTCTGCCAAGGAGTATCCTGGGAGTACATATAGCCCTTTTCATTTTCTCTTTTGGCGTAGAGGTCAACAAGATCCTGGGCAATAAGATCGACAACCTTTTTAGCCCTCTTCTTTGTATTTTTCCATTCATTACCACCCAGCTTACTGAGCTTGACCCCGTCCTCCTTCATATTCCCAATATATCGCTGGATCTTGGACATCTGCTCCAGAGGCAGGTAAAGGGAGTCTCCAGAGCTGTAGGCAATCTTGATGTAGTCCCTTATCATGCCGTCAAACTCTTTTTGCTCGACACAAAGAAACCTCCCTATACCGTAGGCTTCATGCACCACATAATCGCCCTGCTTAAGCTCTATAAAGCTTTCGATTTTTCGGGTTTTGACCTTGTCTGTAAATTTCCTGTCAGAGCTTTTCCTAGGGCTGTAAATTTCGTTTTTGGTAAATATTGCCAGCTTTCGTTTATAATAAATTGATCCTCCGGCAAAGTACCTGGATGTAAATATTACCCTGTTAACCTTGTCGGGGACGTATTCATCTGTCAGCTTTGTAAAGGCAATATTATGCTCCTTCAAAAGACTTTGGATGCCCTTTTGTAAATTTTCGTCTGAGAGAGAGATTATAATAAGGTAGCCTGTATCAAGGAGGTATTTTACTTCATCAAGAAAATCCATAAGCTTTCCATTAAAGCTTTTTGATTCCCTGGTTTCAACATCCAAAATATAGTCTGTTTTTAAATTTTTTATTGTAGAGCTTACCGGTGTATGGTAAATATTTTTAAATTCCAAAAAATATGAGAGACTTTCCTCCAGGGATAAGAGGAGGTTGCCTTGATTTTTAAGGGCATAGCCCTTGGCCAGGGCATTGGTGAAGCTGTCCTTGAACTCTTCAAATGCCCCCTCCATACGCTCAAGGATTCGGTTAGGGTCATTTAAGACAAGAAGGGCTTCCCTATCTATATAATCATATATTGTCCCATTCTCAAAGTAGTTAATATATTTTTCTATTCCCTCAAAATACTGGCAGCTCCTGATCCTTTCAATATCGGTTAGAACATCGGCTCCGGTTTTGTCGCTAATGTCTTTTTCAAGAAGGTCTATGGCCTTCCCAAGAGCCTCCCCCTCAGGGAGGATAAAGGCCTTTGATGGCAGGATCTCAATTTGGCTGAATTTTTCTATGGATTTTTGGGTGTAAATATCAAAGCTTCGTATTGAATCTATTTCATCTCCAAAAAGCTCAATGCGGTGGGGATGGTGAGGGCCTGGACGAAAAGTAGCAATATTTGCCCCCCGCATGGCAAACATTCCTACCCCTTCAACCTTATGGTCTCTGACATAGCCCAGACTTACCAGAGCTTTGGCTATATCCTCAGTATGAATCATAGAGCCAACCCTAAGCTCCATAAGCATATTTTTTATTTTGCCT
Source organism: Proteocatella sp. (assembly GCA_039809675.1). Taxonomy (GTDB): domain Bacteria; phylum Bacillota; class Clostridia; order Peptostreptococcales; family Filifactoraceae; genus JAUNKE01. Next base: position 1,999 of record JBDHVO010000053.1, on the reverse strand, counting down.
GGCAGGGCATATTTTTTAATAAGGGCTTCTGCGGTTATAAGGCAGACTTCATAATTATTTTCTGCAAGCTTATCCAGGTTCGCCATTAGCTGGCCTTCAAGATCTCTGTTTTTCGCTTCAATAGTATAAAACCTTATATCCTGGCTCTTTATATAGACTACATCCACTCCCAGCTTTACAAGCTTTTTGTGGGCCTCATCAAGCTCCCTGTCCGAAGAAAAAACCATTAGCTGCTTCTTTTCATAACGGGCAAGGTATTGGGCCAATTCCAGTCTTTGAGTTTCCTGAAGCCCTGTTACAAGTAGTCTTTTTTTAGTCTTAAGAGCCTGTCTCAGGTCAATAAAGTCCTCACTGGTGTCCAGGATTTTATCAATAAAATTACCTTTTTTCATATTATTACCCATTATACCTGTTCATGGCAACATCAACACTAGTCTCCACAGCTTCAACAGCTGCCTTTGCCGCTGTTTCAATTGATCCAATTATTGGCTGAATTTCACTTTTTTCAAATTTACTCAGAACAAAGCTAGCCAGGTCCTGACCCGGCCTTGGCCTTGACACCCCTATCCTGATCCTTGGAAAATCATCATAGCCAAGGAGGTAGATTATATTTTTCATCCCATTGTGGCTGCCTGCGCTCCCCTTGGTCCTTATCCTTACGCTGCCTACAGGAAGGTCAATGTCATCATAAATAACAATAAGCTTGCTTCTATCGGCCTTGTAATAATTCATCAGGTCTACTGCTGCCTGGCCACTGAGGTTCATAAAGGTTTGGGGTTTGGCGAGAACAACTTTTTCGTTCCCTATTCTGCCTTCCCCAATTATTGATTTAAATTTAAGCCTATCAACTTTTATCCCGAGATTTTTAGAAATTTCATCAATGGCTATGAAGCCAGCGTTGTGCCTTGTTCCTTCATATTGTTTCCCGGGATTTCCAAGTCCCATAATTATATACATATTTTCTCCATATCTCAAAAAAGCTATACTTCAGAAAACTCCGCCGTATAGCTTTTGTTTTTTATTTGGTTTTATGGCTCAAACAGAACGCTTACCGAATCTCCGTCAAAGATCTTCTTGATGGCAGATGCAAAGAGCTTATCTGTACTTAGAACATTGATTTTATCAATTTGCTTTCTTTCAGAAAGGGGAATAGTATCAAGAACTATAACCTCTTTTATTGAAGAAGCAGCTATTCTTTCAATCGCCGGACCTGATAAAACCGGATGAGTACAGCAGGCATAGATATCCTTGGCTCCAAAAGCCTTCAGAGCTTCAGCAGCGTTGCACAGGGTTCCTGCTGTATCAATCATATCGTCAAGGAGGATTAGGTTTTTATCCTTTACATCTCCTATAATATTCATAACCTCAGAGACATTGTTCTTAGGTCTTCTTTTATCAACTATGGCAATAGGAACATCCAGGTACTGGGCAAATTTTCTTGCCCTTGCCACGCTACCGTGGTCTGGAGATACTATTACAAGATCCTCTATATTCATAGCCTCAAAATGGTTTACAAGGATAGGTCCTCCCAGAAGGTGGTCCACTGGTATATCAAAGTAGCCCTGAATCTGGTTGGCATGAAGATCCATTGTCAATACTCTGTCTACTCCAGCCGCTGTAAGCAGGTTGGCTACAAGCTTGGCAGTAATTGGATCTCTTGCCTTTGCCTTTCTGTCCTGCCTTGCATAGCCGTAGTAAGGAATAACAGCCGTTATCCTTCCTGCAGATGCCCTTTTGCAAGCATCAATCATGATCAATAGCTCCATAAGGTTGTTGTTTACAGGCTCACATGTGGACTGCACTATAAATACGTCCGCCCCCCTTACGCTTTCCTGAATATTGACTGCAATTTCGCCGTCACTAAAAGTTGATACCTCTGACTTGCTTACATGAGTACCAAGAATTTTCGCTATTTTCTCTGCAAGCTCCTTATTTGAATTTCCAGAAAAAATCTTGATTTTGCTACCACAAATAGAACTCATCTCATCCTCCAAACTAT
>JBDHVO010000052.1:0-7049 GCA_039809675.1 Proteocatella sp. | reverse complement strand
GGAATATCCTTCTTACTGGAGTCCTGCTGATATCATATTCCTCTGCCAGGTCTACCTCGTTTAGCACCTGCCCCGGTTCGTACTCCAGGAGAATGATTTTCTTTTTTATAAGCTCATATATTTCGTCTGTTTCAAATTTATTATTCATAAGTAGTCCTTCCGCACTCAATGTTTATATTATTATATGGTTATTTATGCAAAAAATCAAATATTTTGCGAATAAATTTGATTGACGGCCCTAAAAGGCGGTGATACTATGTTTTTGTACTTAATAGAAAAGATACATAAGAGGATTTAAATTCATATATATCTTTTTGTTTTTTTGCGGAAAGGAAGCCTTATGAAATTTAGTATAGTAGATGCCTTCACAGATAAATTGTTCGCAGGAAATCCTGCAGGTGTTGTTATCCTTCCGGAGGATGCTGATTTTCCGCCGGATGAAATAATGCTTAAAACTGCTGCCGAGCTTAGATATTCTGAAACCGCCTTTATCAAAAAATTGGAAGGCAAAAAATTCAATATACGCTATTTTACGCCGGCAGCGGAGGTTGACCTCTGTGGCCATGCGACGATTGCTTCTTTTTTTACGCTTCTCAAGGAGGGGATAATAAGGCCTGGAGAATCCTATAGGAATGTGACCCTGGCAGGAGATTTGGAAGTGGTGGTGAGCGAAGATTCAATATTGATGGATATGGGAGAGCCTGAAATATCTGGGGATATTCCGCCGGGAGAGCCTGTGGCGGAGCTCTACAAAATCATGGGGATTTCTCCTGACAAACAGGGATTTTGTGGCAAATGCCATGGTACTGAGCTTCATCCCAAAAAGGTGACTACTGGGCTACTGGATATTATACTGCCTGTAAGGGACGAGGCCGAGCTTTACAAAATAAATCCGGACTTTAAAGCCCTTGCAGAGCTTTCAAAAAAATATGGAGTAGTAGGTGTACATGCCTTTACTATAAATTCAAGAGATGGTAAAATCCATGCCAGAAACTTCGCCCCTTTGTATGATATAAATGAAGAAGCGGCAACCGGAACATCTAATGGTGCATTGGCATACTATCTCTACAGCTATGGCCTTATGGAGGCGGGCATGGTATATGAAGTAATCCAGGGAGAAGCTATGGGAAGGTCTTCAAGGATTGCGGTCCAGTTAGTGCTTGATAAAGAAAAGGAAAGAATAAAGGTAGGGGGGTTTGGAGTAACCCTTGCCAGTGGAGAGATATATATTTAGGATAAAATGCTCAACATAACGAAATAATTAAAATAAACAGCCTGATTTTTACAAAGGCTGTTTATTTTTCGTCAAAATATTGTATAATGAAATAAAGAAAGATTGAAAGAGGTTCTTATGAAAAAAGCATATCAGCTAAAACAGGCATCTGACGCACCTGATCAGGCTTTTTCCCATGGAGATAAAGAAGCTGTCCGCATTAATAAATACCTATCCGCCTCCGGCTATTGCTCGCGCAGGCAGGCAGATAGGCTTGTTGAGGAGGGACGGGTAAGTATAGACGGCCTTACAGCTGTGACAGGCTCCCAGGTAGCTCCTGGTCAGGAGGTAGCTGTCGATGGTAACAGAGTAGAAAGCAAGGCTGCTCATGTATATATTGCACTTTACAAGCCAGCGGGGATAACCTGCACAGTAGAGCCAGATGTTGCAGGCAATATTGGAGACTTTATGGCTTATCCTGAGAGGATTTTTCCCATAGGGAGGCTGGACAAGGACTCAACAGGGCTTATTCTTTTGACAAGTGACGGAGATATAGTAAACAAAATCCTAAGGGCAGAAAATAACCATGACAAGGAGTATATAGTCAGTGTAAACAGGGATATTGGGCCAAAGTTTTTAAAAAATATGGCAGAGGGCGTTGAGATAACCAACACAAAAACAAAAACAAGGGTTATGACAAACAGGAGCCAGGTAAAGCAGCTAGGGTCACGAACCTTTAGTATAGTTTTGAACCAGGGCTTAAACCGCCAGATAAGGCGGATGTGTACTGAGCTGGGCTACAGGGTTACAGACCTGCACCGGGTACGGATTATGAATATCAGCATAGGGTCTTTAAAAGCTGGACAGTGGAGATACCTGACAAGGGAAGAGCTAACTATATTGGAGGATATGATAAAGTAATTGTTTTTACAAAAAAGGGAAAGGAAAGAGTTTAATGGATAATAGCAAGTTGGCTAACAAGGCGATACCTGGTTTTGGGGGAAGGAGCCTAAAGACGGCAGCGGCTACGGCAGTGCTTGCTCTTATGTACCTTCCCTTCAAAGCCAATCCTACCTTTGCCTGTATAGGGGCTATATTTGGCATGGGCAACAGTTTTGAGGACTCAAAGCTTTGCGGGGGGAACAGGCTTATTGGCACAATAATTGGGGGCTTTGTTGGGCTTGCAACATTTTGGATAGAGCATCAGATATTTCCTGAGGGTAATTATTATATGAAGGTTGCCCTGGTTTTTGCTGGAGTCATAGCGATGGTCTGTGTGTCGGTGGCCTTTAAGTGGCCAAAAGCAGTCCAGCCCGGAGGAGTAGTGCTTTGTATAATAATGTTTAATACACCTGTAAATCACATTGGCTATGCTATATTCAGAATGATTGACACGGCAATAGGCGTTATATTTGCTATTTTTGTAAATATGGCCTTTATGAACAAGGAAAAATCTCAAATAAAACCTGAGAAAGCTGCCAAGGGCTTGCAGGCTATGGAGTAAGAAGCTCTACATCATAAAGCAATATTTTTAGAAACCCATACATACTGAAGTCAGACAAAGCTACTGGCTTCTTTTTTTGCTCTTTTATCATGGGGGCCTCTTGCTAATGCTTAAAAAATCAATTATTATATAAGGATAGTACAAATGTACAGAATATTACGAATGATACATATATAACAAAATTGATTAGGAGGATAATATGGAATTTAAATTTGACAAAGAAGTCAATAAAGAAAAGATCATAGCCTTTGAGGGGTTTATAGAAGATAACAAGACAAGGCTGGGAGCTTTGATGCCTATACTCCAGGAAGCTCAAAGCAGCTTTGGCTACTTACCCCAGGAAATTTTGGAGCTGATAGCCGGTAAGACGGGTATTCCCTTATCAGAAATCTATGGAGTTGTGACTTTTTACTCCCAATTTTCGCTAGTGCCGAAGGGAGATTGCCAAATAGGAGTCTGCCTGGGCACAGCTTGCTATGTAAAAGGTTCTCAGGCTCTGCTGGACAAAATAAGCAGTGAGCTGGGCATAAAGCCGGGAGAAACAACGCCCGATATGAAGTATTCCCTGACAGCGACAAGATGTATAGGAGCCTGTGGCCTGGCCCCTGTCGTATCGGTAAATGAAGATGTCCACGGCAGACTAAAGCCGGAAAATCTAAAGGGTATTTTGAATATTAAATAAAGAGGAGGCTATATGATTACTATTAATGAATTAGAAAATATAAAAATAAAAGCCTTAGACAAAATAAGGCTACGCCAGGAGGAAGAGGGCAAGGAATTTATAGCTGAAAAGCTAGGACTCAAAAACCACCATGTCCTCGTGTGTGGGGGCACAGGCTGCCACTCCTCTAACGGTGACAAAATAAAAAATCTTATAGAAGAAAAAATAAAGGAAAAGGGTCTTGCTGATAAAATCCAGGTAATTCTCACAGGCTGCTTTGGCCTTTGCGAATCAGGTCCCAATATAGTTGTATACCCTGAGGGAGTTTTTTACAGCCATGTAGAGCTCTCTGATGTGGATGAAATAGTCGATGAACACATAATCAAGGGCAACATTGTAAAAAGAAGACTCTTCAAAGAATCTCTTATAGATGACAAAATAAAACCGGTGGGAGAGGTCAATTTTTACAAAAAACAGACCAGGATAGCCCTTAGAAACTGTGGCCTTATTGCCCCAGGAGATATTGAAGAATATATAGCCCTTGAAGGATACTCAGCCCTTGGGAAGATTGTAAATGGCATGAGCCAGCAGGAAGTAATAGACATAGTAAAAGAATCAAACCTGAGGGGCCGAGGTGGAGCGGGTTTTCCGGCAGGCAGAAAGTGGGAAACCTCATACAAGTATGATGCAGACCAGAAATACATAATTTGTAACGCAGACGAAGGAGACCCGGGAGCCTTTATGGACAGGTCTATTCTGGAGGGAGACCCCCATTCGGTTTTGGAGGCCATGGCCATAGCAGGTTATGCAATTGGTGCGGACCAGGGCTTTATATATGTAAGGGCAGAATACCCTATAGCCGTTGACAGGCTGAGGGTTGCAATAGACCAGGCCAGGGAATACGGCCTTTTAGGCAAAAATATATTTGGCACTGACTTTAACTTTGATATCGAGCTAAGACTGGGGGCAGGAGCCTTTGTTTGCGGCGAAGGGACAGCCCTGATGGAATCCATAGAAGGAAAAAGAGGGATGCCAAGGGTAAACATAAACAGGACAGCCCATAAGGGTCTTTGGCAAAAACCAACCATTATCAATAATGTTGAAACCCTTGCCAATATACCTATAATCTTCCAAAAGGGACCAGCCTGGTTTAGGGACATTGGAACCAAGGGATCGCCAGGAACCAAGGTATTTGCCCTTGGAGGTAAAATAGAAAACACAGGCCTTATAGAAGTTCCTATGGGAACAAGCCTAAGGGACATAGTCTATGGCATAGGCGGGGGAATCCCCAATGGCAGAAAGTTTAAAGCCATCCAGACAGGAGGGCCATCAGGAGGCTGCATACCAGAAGATTATCTGGATACTCCTGTTGATTTTGAAGAACTGGATGCCTTGGGCTCTATAATGGGGTCTGGGGGTATGGTAGTTATGGATGATTCCAACTGTATGGTCGATATAGCCAGGTTTTTCCTTGACTTTACCGTAGAAGAATCCTGTGGTAAGTGTGTACCCTGCAGGGAGGGTACCAAAAGAATGCTGGAGATCCTGGAGAGGATTACTGAAGGCAGAGGCCAAGAGGGTGATATTGAAAGACTGGAAAGCCTGTCGGAAACCATAAGCTCCGCCTCCTTGTGTGGTCTGGGCCAGACAGCCTCAAACCCTGTTATAAGTACCCTGAAATACTTTAGGAATGAATATGAAGATCATATTAAAAACAAAAAATGTACTGCAGGCAGCTGTAGTGCTCTATTAAGCTACTTTATAACAGACAGGTGTATAGGCTGCCAGATGTGCAAAAAAGTCTGTCCTGTAAGCTGCATAAGTGGTGAGGCAAAAAAACGCCATGTAATAGACCAGGCCCAGTGTATAAAATGCGGGTCCTGCTATGATATATGTCCTGTAAAAGCTATTACAAAGGAATAGGAGGGAAAATGAAGGTAAATCTTACAATAGATGGGAAAAAGCTTGCCGTTCCCAAGGGGACCACTGTAATAGAGGCTGCAAAGACAGCAGGGATTGAGATTCCTGCCCTTTGCTATGACAAAAACCTTGAAATTGTGTCTGCCTGCAGACTGTGTATAGTTGAAATAGAAGGGAATAAAAAGCTGGAAACCTCATGCTCTACCTTGGTAAGAGAGGGGATGCAGGTAAGGACAAAGACCCAGAAAATCATTGAAGCCAGAAAAGAAATAATCCAGCTGCTCCTTGATAGTCACCCCAATGACTGTCTGACCTGTCAAAAGGCAGGAGAATGCCTTCTTCAAAAATATGCCTATGAATATGGTTTAAAGTTTAGAGACCATGGTGGAGCCATGAGGCCAGCCCTTATAGATACATCAAGCCCGTATATCCTAAAGGATGACAGCAAGTGTATCCTCTGTGGCAAGTGTGTCAGAACCTGCGCCCAGGTAGAGGGCAGACATGTACTTGCTTTTTCGGGCAGGGGCTATGACACCAGGGTAGTAATGGATGCAGACCAGTCCTTTGAAGAATCCACCTGCGTGTCTTGCAATAGGTGCGTAGCGGTATGCCCTGTGGGCGCCCTTATAGATAAGAGGCAGCTCGGTAAGATAAGGTCCTGGGAGGGAGAAATAAAAAGGGTTAAGTGTAAGTCGTGTACCTATGGCTGTACCTTTGAACTGGTAAAAAAAGACGAAAGAGTCATTGCAGTAAGGGCCTATGAGCCATCAGGTGGCAGGCCTCTCTGCCTAAAGGGCAGACTCCATACAGAGCTTAACTATGTAGAAAACCCTGACCAGCCATATCTAAAGAAGATGCGTAAATTTGTAGAATCCAGCTGGGCTGAGGCTCTTGAGCTTGATGAAATAATTGAAAAAATAAGCAGGCTGGACGAAAAGCAATAAGGTGTGAATCAATAGAAAGGGAAGTTTGATGAAAATAACAATAGATGGAGTTATATACGAGGCAAATAAAGGCTCCACTGTACTAGAAGTCTGTAGGGCCAATGGTATAGATATCCCAACCCTTTGCCAGGATGACAGACTTGTGCCTCACTCAGCCTGCAGGATGTGCCTGGTGGAGATAGAGGGGAGCGGCAAGCTTGAAACCTCCTGCTCCACCCTTGTAAGGGACAATATGAGCATTTATACAAGGAGTCAAAGGGTTATGGAAGGAAGAAAAGGGGTTCTTGACCTTCTTCTTTCCAACCACCCCATGGACTGCCTGACCTGCCAAAAATCAGGCGAGTGCAGGCTCCAGGACTATGCCTACGAATACGGGCTTGTAGACGGAACCTTTAAGGGAGATATGAGGCAAGGCCAAATAGACGGGTCAAACCACTTTTACTACTATGACCCTAAAAAGTGCATCCTTTGCGGCCTTTGCGTAAGGGTTTGCAATGAGCTCCAGTGCACCCATGCCATAGGCTTTGAAGACAGGGGCTTTGATACTATAGTAGCCACCCCCTTTGATAGGGGACTTATAGATTCCGCCTGTGTATCCTGCGGCAACTGTGTATCCGTATGCCCAGTAGGGGCCCTCTTGCCAAAAACCAAAGAAAGCTTTAGGCTTTGGGAAACAAAAAAAGTAAGAACCACCTGTTCCTACTGCGGTGTAGGCTGCCAGATGGACCTGATCGTAAAGGATAACAAGGTAGTCCAGGTAGAGCCATCAAGGGAGGGATCAAACGAGGGCCTTCTTTGTGTAAAAGG
>JBDHVO010000051.1:0-7106 GCA_039809675.1 Proteocatella sp. | reverse complement strand
CACCTGTAGCTTCATATCCAGAATGCTCAGCAAAATCAAGAGCCTCCCTGATGCGGTCTAAATTCTGTTCATACTCTCCCCTGTAGTGATAAGTAACATAGAGGCCCTCTTTTAGGGTAAAATCAAAAGCCTTTGAAGAGTTGTTTAAAATAAAAAATACACTATAATAAACATTGCGTAGATTATTTTTTATATCATCCATAGAAATAAAGGCCCCTATAGTCTGGTTACCCAAATTAAAAATACTATGCTCGTGCTCGTGGTGGATTTTTTTGATGATAAAGTCCATTTCTTCGTCTTTGGTAATATACTGGTCGAAGCTAATGCAGGGCCTCTCAGGAAAATGCTTGACCTCCAGAATGCCATGGGGAGTCTTTGCAAAAGAGGATAAATCCTGAATCCGAGATTTAATTATTTCTTTCCTTTTCCTTAGAGTTTTTAGATTGTCATCAATTATTGCTGCTTCTTCATTCAAAAGATTCAAGGTATTTTCTATACTCAGGTTATCAAGATAATCCTTAATTCTTTTCATAGAAAAATTCAGATTTCTTAAATCTCGGATCATATTTAATTTATATAGCTCCTTTAAGTCATACAGGCGGTAACCGTTATTGTCCCGATGAGGATTTAAAATACCCAGCCTTTCGTAGTATCGCAACGAATCTATGCCGATGCCGTACAAATTTGAGATCTCTTTAATCTTGTAATATTCTTTCATATGACCTCCTTGAAAAAATTAATATTGACTCTGGTATTATACCATAGTTTACAATATAAGAAACGGCATAGTACAAGGGATTCATTTCACAGAAAGGTTGGTTTTTTATGATAGCTCAAATAATTTTCAAAAGAAGACTTGCAAATTTAATTATATTTTATAAAAATTTCGCAAAGAATGGAGGCCTGCTTGCTGTAATCTTGGGGGCAGCTATTGTTACCTTTGGCGTATACAATATTCATGAACAAACCAAGATTACAGAAGGCGGAATTTTGGGTCTTATACTCTTGATTCAGCACTGGACCAAAATTAATCCATCTATCCTGGTGCCAGTTTTAGACGGCTTGTCTTATTTGATAGCCCTGAAATGCTTGGGGCGAGATTTTTTAAAAATATCCCTGCTGGCAACCACGAGCTTTTCAATGTTTTTCAAATTGTGGGAAATGTTTCCTCCGATTTTACCGGATTTAAGCAACCACCTTTTGGTGGCGGCAATTTTAGGCGGAATTTTTGTTGGACTGGGCTGCGGCCTTATAGTACGCCAGGGAGGCTCTGGTTCAGGCGATGATGCCTTGGCTATGACTATTTCCAAAGCGTCAGGCTGGGGAATATCAAGGGCTTATCTCCTGACTGACCTAAGTGTTTTGGTTTTTTCTGTCTCTTATATATCACTCGGGAAAATCTGGTATTCCCTTGTAACTGTTTTAATCTCATCCTTCCTGGTTGAATTTGTGCAAAATTATGGAAAAAAAGGGGATACAATTGCCAATCAGATTCAAGAAGGATAAGATAAATTATTTTTTTTCAAGTCTTGAAATTGTTTTTTTTTCCTGATAGAATGACACAATATATAGTGACAAATTTTGGAGGGGATACAATATGTTGATAAAAATCAAAAAAAGAGATGGAAGGGAAGTTCCTTTTAATATTGAAAAAATTTCAAACGCCATATTCAAGTCAGCACAGTCAGTAGGAGGGCAGGATTATAAAATTTCTTCAGGGCTTGCAGAGGAAGTTGCGAGACTTTGTGATGAAATATTCAAAAATTCTGTCCCTGGCGTTGAAGATATACAAGATATTGTAGAGAAAGTCTTGATTGAATCTGGCCATGCCCGAACTGCTAAGGAGTATATTCTTTACAGGGCGGAGCGAAACAGGGCAAGAGAAATGAATACAAGGCTCATGAAGGTCTATGAGGACTTGACCTTCAAAGATGCCAAGGAAGTAGATATAAAAAGAGAAAATGCCAATATAGACGGTGACACAGCTATGGGTACTATGCTGAAATATGGTTCAGAGGGTGCTAAGGCGTTTTATGATCTTTTCGTTCTTAATCCGGACCATGCCAATGCCCACAAGGCAGGGGATATACATATTCATGATCTTGATTTTCTAACCCTGACAACAACGTGCTGCCAGATTGATATAGAAAAATTATTTGAAGGAGGATTTTCAACAGGGCATGGCTACCTGAGAGAACCGCAAAACATTGCTTCATATTCCTCCCTTGCCTGTATAGCAATTCAGTCCAACCAGAATGACCAGCATGGAGGTCAGAGTATTCCAAACTTTGACTATGGTATGGCTAAGGGGGTTAAAAAAACATACATTAAAGATTATAGGATGAATTTAAAAAGAGCTGTTGAATTACTTTCAGGAGAAAGCCTGGGAGAAAAGACTGATCTTATGTTCGATATACTGGAAAAGGACCATGGACTAGTCCCCACAATAGAAAATTCAAAGGCTTATCTTCAGAAGGAGATGGAATATCTCAAAGAAAATTTAAGTGATTCGGATATTTCTATAGAAAAAATCCAGCAGTTTGCCCTAAAAAACGCCTACCAGGATACGGACAAGAAAACCTACCAGGCTATGGAGGCTCTTATTCATAATCTTAACACCATGCATTCAAGAGCGGGAGCCCAGATTCCCTTTAGCTCCATAAACTATGGGACAGACACCTCGGCTGAGGGCAGAATGGTTGTAAAAAACATCCTTCTAAGCACCGAAAAAGGTCTTGGCAATGGGGAGACCCCTATATTTCCAATTCAGATCTTTAAAGTAAAGGAAGGAATAAATTACAACCAAAATGACCCTAACTATAATTTGTTTCAGCTTTCATGCAGGGTAAGTGCAAAAAGACTTTTTCCAAATTTTTCTTTTATAGATGCCCCCTTCAACCTAAAGTATTACAAAGAAGGAAGACCAGAAACAGAAATTGCCTATATGGGGTGCCGTACAAGGGTAATTGCCAATGAGCACGACAAAGATAATGAAATTGTAACGGGCAGAGGGAACCTTAGCTTTACGACCCTTAACCTTCCAAGGATAGGCATTGAAAACAAAGACAATATTGAAGGATTTTATAAGCAGCTTGATGCTACAATGGATCTGATTACAGACCAGCTTATGGAGAGGTTTGAAATTCAGGCAGGGAAAAAAGTAAAAAACTTCCCCTTCCTTATGGGTCAAGGAATTTGGATTGACTCTGACAAATTAGGTATGGAGGATGAGATAAGAGAAGTCCTAAAACATGGAACCCTATCCCTGGGCTTCATTGGACTTGCTGAGTGCTTGAAGGCCATGACCGGAAGCCACCATGGAGAATCAGAGGCTGCCCAGAAGCTTGGAATGGAAATAATTTCTCATATGAGGAAACGCATGGATGAAAAATCCAGAAAAACAGGGATGAACATCACCCTTATAGGAACGCCTGCGGAAGGTACAGCTGGAAGGTTTGTTAAGCTTGACAGGAAAAAATTCGGGGAGATAGAAGGGGTTACGGACAGGGAATACTATACAAATAGCTTCCATGTACCTGTATATCACAAAACCTCAGCCTACAACAAGATAAAGCTGGAAGCCCCTTATCATGAATTTACAAATGCAGGCCATATAACCTATGTGGAGCTAGACGGAGATCCTTCTATGAATATTGGAGCCTTTGAAAAGGTAATAAGAGTAATGAAGGAGTCAGGAGTTGGATATGGTTCGATAAATCACCCTGTGGATAGAGATACTCTTTGTGGTTACACCGGGGTTATAGGGAATACTTGTCCAAAGTGCGGGAGAGAAGAAGGAAGTGTTCCGTTTGAGAGAATTAGAAGAATAACAGGATATTTGGTAGGAACGCTGGATCGATTCAATGATGCAAAGAGGGCAGAGGAACATGATAGGATCAAGCATATATCAGTACAAAACTAATTTGAGAATTTCAGGTCTTGTGGAGGAGTCCATTGTGGATGGGCCAGGCATAAGGCTGACGGTCTTTACCCAAGGCTGCAGGCATAAGTGCAAGGGCTGCCACAACCCTCAGACCCATGACTATAATGGAGGCAAGGATATATCAATTGACGAAATACTTCGTATAGTTAAAGAAAACCCTCTGCTAGATGGTATTACTATAAGCGGAGGAGAACCCTTTGACCAACCCCAAGCCTGTACCAAGCTTGCCAAAACAGTTAAGAATATGGGTCTGAATGTTGTCATATACACTGGGTATAAATATGAAGAGCTACTATCTTCAAAAATACACAGGGCCTTGCTGGAACAGGCGGATATATTGATTGATGGCAAATTTGAAATTGATAAAAAGGATCTTACCTTACCCTTCAGGGGGTCATCTAATCAAAGGATCATTTATTTAAATTTGACAGAAAATATGGTCGGATAAGATCCGTGCTATTATAAATAAATAACCGTCAGGAATTGAACTCCTATTCAAAAGCCAGATCACAAATCTAGCTTTTGTGTGTATAGGATGCTCTCCTGACGGTTTTTTTGTGAAGAATTAGTCTTCTCTTGCATTGCTGAAAACAAATTCGCTAAAAATTTCTTCAATTGGGGTGAGTAGACTGGATTTATGCCTTATGAAGTAAAAATCTCTCTGCGAATTAAAATCCTCTAATTCATAAATATGAATACGGTTGTTTTGTACAGACTCTACAGAGGATCGGGGAACAAATGCAAAGCCTGCGTTACAGGCGACAAGCTCCTTTATAACATGAATATTTTCGGTCACAGCTACAATGTTAAGGCTATCTCTTGATAAACCATGCTTGTTTAATTCGGTGCCAATTATGTTTCCTGAGCTTGAGCCTTCCTCCCTTACTATCAAAGGGAGCCTGGCAACACCATCTAGCTTTAGGGGGTTACTGTCTAGTAAGCTGGTGGCAGGCCCGATAAAGACCATATCATCAGAAAATACCTTAATATAGTCAAAATCACTGCCTGGCTTAGAGCCTATAAAACCAATAGAATATTTATGGTCAGAAATGGAGTCGAGCACATCAGAAGTATCCATGCTATAGAGTTTGAATTTAATACCAGGGTGGGCATCCAGAAAATCTGATACTAATTTGGGTACAATAGTTTCTCCAGGGACAGTACTGGAAGGTAATTCAATCATTCCATCAAATTTATCCATAAGGTCATTGATTTCAAAAAGTGCAGTTTCTTTTTTCTTTATAAGCTCAATGGCATAGTCACGGAATAGTTTGCCGGCAGGGGTCAGCTCAATGGATTTTCCTTTTCGGTCAAATAAAGGGGTCTTAAGCTCTCTCTCCAAGTTTTTAATCTGATTTGATAAGGCAGGCTGGGTTAGAAACAAGTCTCTGCTCGCCTTTGAAAAGCTATTATATTTTGTAACAGTAAGAAAAGATTCTAATTGTCTAAAGTCCATATTGCCTCCGAATTAATTTATTCTGTAAACTTTTTGGGAAAAAGGTTAAATTAAAACCACTTTTTCCTTTTAAAATACATAAGGCTTGCTATAAATATTAAAGCAGAAAGTAAAATTATAGCAGGATAAGCAAGTGAAGAATTGTATTCAGGCATTTGTAAATTCATGCCATACCAGCCTGCTATAAGGGTTAGAGGGAGAAAAACAGCGGTGATAACTGTAAAAACCTTCATAATTTCGTTGGCCTCTATATCAATTTGGGCCTGGTAAGCCTCTCGAATCTGAGTGACATAATCACGAAGGCTCAGGATATGGTGGTAATGACGCTCAACCTTTGCGTCAAATATCTTGATGAGCTTGAGGGTATTATCGTCCATGAACTGATTTTCGTTTTGCTGAATTTCGTCAATGAGATCAAGAAGCTGCTCATAGTGTTTTTTTAGGGTGAAAAGATCCTTGCGGAGCATGATAATATCCTGAATATAATCGGAGCTGACAGATTCGATAAGGCTGGCTTCAAGGTCATAGGTTTTTTCTTCGAAATTATCAAGGAAGTCCGTTGCAAAAATCGTAAGCTTTTCAAGGAAGGAATAAATAACTCTGTTCAAGAAGTCTGTATCCCTAAAAAGGTCTCTTTGCATATGATATTTACTAATTAAAAATGAAATTATGATTGTTACCTTTTCAAAAACAGAGGGATCCTTTATATAAAAAACCAGGGCATTTTTGCTGTGGTAAATTATAACCTTATCCTGGCCATAGAGGCTGGCATCCATAGTCGGGATATTAATAGAAATAAAATCAAAGCTGGTATGGTTTTCAAAAACCATGGAATTAGACTCAATTGCGTCGTCCATAGGAGCAGAGCTAAACTGAAACCTATTTAAGCTATCATAAACTGCCTTGTCCTTGTGCAGACAGATATACCTAAAGGCAGGGTTATCCGGGAAATAGGTGGATGACCTAGCTCCGTTAGCTGGTTCGTATTCATCCAAAACGTCAAGCTCAATAATGGAAGTATCAAAGATTTTATAAATCATAGGGCCTCCTGGATATGTATCGTTAAGAGCATTATACTATATAAGGCTAAATATAGCCAAATAAGGTTGTTATGTTTTTAAAAATAATGTAAAATTAATAGAGTGAATTTTGTTACATATTTTAGATAGACGGGAGAGTCTTATATGAGCAGGTACCCACTTGTAACCATAGATAAAAACAAGCTTATTCATAATGTGAAGGCAGCAATTGAACTTACTGCAAGGGCAGGAATAACCCCAGTTGCTGTTACTAAGCTTTTTCAGGGAGAGCCTGAAATTGCACAAATACTTGTAGATGCTGGAATTACAATTCTTGGAGATTCGAGGATGCAGAATCTAATAAAGCTAAAGGATATTAAGGCTGAAAAAATTCTGATGAGAATTCCTATGATAAGTGAAATAGACCAGCTTATAGAGTATGCCGATATAAGCCTCAATTCAGAGCTTGCTACCATAGAAGCTATATCTGACTACTGCATCAAAAATAAAAAAAAGCATAAAATTGTACTTATGATAGATATGGGGGACAGAAGAGAGGGCATACTTGAAAAAAACCTTGATATGTATGCTGAAAAAATCCTAACCCTTGAGGGGGTAGATCTAATTGGCATAGGAGTAAACTTCGGCTGCTACGGGGGCATAATACCTGATGCTGATGTTATGAAGC
>JBDHVO010000050.1:0-7215 GCA_039809675.1 Proteocatella sp. | reverse complement strand
AGACTCAAATCAAATTTGACGCTACTGGAAAAGTTACATCTGATATGGCAGCTGCTTACCCTACAAAGGTAGAAATTGGCGATGGTTACGGAATGAAGGCTGCTTCTAAAATCGGCAAAGAGTGGTATGAGCAGGCAAAAGCTATCTCTGACTACTTTGTTGGAAAAACTGTAGAAGAAATCAAGGGTATGGCTCTTGAGCAAGGCGTTCCATCAGGAGATGACCTAAAATCTTCAGTATCTATCCACGTTACTGACCATATCAAGCTTATCGAAAACGCATTCAACACTGCAAGATAATCTGACTTACAGATAAAGGATAAGTATGAACAAAAAATATATAGTGAGGGTCGGCCTGATCCTCACTATTTTTTCAATTATGGCTCTAACTGCCTGCGGCCGCCAGGGAGAGCAGCGATATTCCAAGGACTACCTTGTTTATTTTGATACTGTAACCAGGGTAATAAGCTATGCAGGCAATGAAGATGAATTCAAAAAGCAGGCAGACTTTATAGAGGAAAGACTAAAATTTTACCACGAAAATTACAGCGGCTTCGATAGCTATCCTGATGTGAATAATATTCATACCATAAACAAAAATGCCGGCATAAAGCCGGTTGTAGTGGATGATACAGTTCTTGATATGCTCGAATTCAGCAAGGCCGCCTACTACGAGACCAAGGGCAGGGTAAACATTGCCATGGGGCCTGTCACCCTTTTGTGGAATAATTACAGGCTGAGATACCAGGATATGGAGGTCACAGAGCTTCCGTCAGAAAAGGACCTTAAGGCAGCCGCAAGTCACACTGATATTGAAAACCTTGTAATAGACCGGATAAACCATACAGCCTATCTCAAGGACAAGGATGCCAGGCTTGACGTTGGGGCCATTGCCAAGGGCTATGCAGGCCAAAGAATAGCTGATGAGGCAAGAGCAGAGGGTATAGGCCATATGCTCATTAGCCTCGGAGGAAACGTTGTGGCTATAGGGAGCAAGCTTGACGAAAACTCTAAGCCTGAAAAATGGCAGGTGGGAGTGCAAAATCCGGATACATCCAGCAAGGAGGAAATTACCCCCTCTCTGAAGCTGTCTGACATGGCCCTTGTATCCAGCGGAGACTATGAACGCTTCTATCTTTACAAGGGGGAGAGATATGCCCACATTATTGACCCTGCCAGCTTGTACCCTCCGAGACAGTTCAGGGAGGTAACCATAGTTACCAAGGACTCAGGCAAGGCAGATGTCTACTCCACAGCTCTTTTTATAATGAGCCTTGAGGAAGGCAAAAGCTTTATTGAGGCCACAGATGCTGAAGCTATGTGGGTTTTGGCTGATGGCAGAGTGGAATACTCGAAGGGCTTTAGAGCCTATGAAAAGTAGCCATAAATTAATGGTTTAATTATTGGGGATTTTGAGTTAAAATAAGTCTGTAGAGATTATCCATGGGATTTTCTACAGACTTTTTGTATAATTTTTTAATTTATATTTAATAGTAGTGTTTCTGGGTATTATTCATATGACAGGAGGGGAGAGATGGATTATTTATTAGACTATTTAAAGGACCTGTCCCCCGTTACCATGGCCTTTTTTGCCACCATGTTCACCTGGGCAATGACGGCTCTTGGCGCGGGCATGGTTTTTTTCTTCAAGCAGATTAATAAAAAGGTCCTCAATGTGATGCTGGGCTTTGCAGCGGGAGTAATGATTGCGGCCAGCTTTTGGTCCTTGCTTGCGCCTGCAATTGAAATGGCTGAGGAGTCAGGAGTTCCTGGCTATGTTCCGGCAGTGGCAGGCTTCCTGCTCGGAGGGGGCTTTTTGTGGGCTGTAGACAAGTTTATGCCCCATATGCACCTTGGAGCAAAGGAGAGCGAGGGACCAAAGACCAGTCTTCAAAGGAGCATCCTCCTGGTTTTGGCTATTACCCTCCACAATATACCAGAGGGTATGGCTGTTGGGGTAGCCTTTGGAGCGGCAGCCTCAGGCTCAGCAGTTGCCTCGGTTACAGGAGCTATTGCCCTTGCCATAGGTATTGGCCTTCAAAACCTGCCTGAAGGGGCAGCAGTATCAATCCCCCTAAGACGGGAGGGCCTTAGCCGGACAAAGAGCTTTCTTTATGGCCAGGCATCAGGCATAGTAGAGCCTCTTGCCGGAGTCTTAGGAGCGGCCCTGGTTCTAAAAATGCAGCCCTTTTTGCCCTATGCCCTTAGCTTTGCCGCAGGGGCCATGATTTATGTTGTCGTAGAGGAGCTTATCCCTGAGGCGCAAACCGGAGAGGATACAGACTCAAGCTCTATTGGAGTAATGTTTGGATTTGCCCTTATGATGCTGCTTGACGTAGCCCTGGGTTAAATGAAAAGGAGGATCTTATGAACGGCTTTATTGTAATAATAGTACTTGCAGCCCTTGCTGGATTTTGGGTTATGGGAGTCCAAAGAAAGCTGGTAGATTTTGAAGAAAGATATAAAAATGCCCTTTCTCAGATAGGAGTTCAGCAAAATTCCAGGTGGGATGCCCTAACGGCCCTTGCAGACCTTACCAAGGGTTACTCTGACCATGAATACAGAACACTGATGGACGTTGTCGGTTCAAGAACAAATATAACCTCAAGCTCTACAGCAGCAGAAGTCAATGCCCAGGAGACTGCCCTAAATTCGGCTTTTGGAAGGCTTTTGGCTATCGCTGAGGCCTATCCTGACCTAAAGGCCAATGAGACCTATATAAAAACCATGAGCTCGGTTGAAAAATACGAAGAAAACGTTCGTATGTCAAGGATGGTTTTTAATGACATGGTGACCAAGCTAAACGCCATGATAAGAAAGTTTCCGACATCCCTGATTGCTGGAATGCTGGGATTTTCAATAAAAGAATACCTTCAGGAGCCTGCTGGCAAAACTGAAATGCCAAGCATGGTGAGATAAGACTAAACCCGGCCAGTGAGCTTAGAGCAGCTTACTGACAGGTTGCTGACAAAGCATATGAAGGAGGTTTTATGGAGAGGATTTTAAAACTTAATAAAATTTTTGTTGGTGTTTTTTTGACAGTTTTGACTATTTTTGCCCTAACCGTTACTTCCTTTGCCGACGAAATAAACCTTATTGATATCAAAGTAGAGCTAGAGGATGATGGATCAGCCAGAATTACCCAGATTTGGGATGTCTATACTGACAAGGGAACAGAATTCTATATACCCATGGGCAATATGAGGGACATGGAGATTCTTGATTTTAAGGTATCTGATGAAAGCGGCAGAGTTTTCGACTTCCAAAATAACTGGGACATAGATGCCAGCCTTGAGCAAAAGGCCTACAAAAATGGCTTTAACTATACAGGAGGGGGTTCTTTCGAAATGTGCTGGGGCAAGGGCACCTATGGCAGCCATACCTATACCCTTACCTATACCATGACCAATATGGTCCAGGCCTTCTCTGATTATGATGGCTTTTTAATAAGGTTTGTAAATGATGATATGAGCCCTTCGCCTCAAAAAGGAAAAATAGAAATCTCAAGAGCTGGAGCTGGGCCGGGGGAGAGCTTTGTAGCAGAAGAAACAGGAGTTTTTGCCTTTGGCTATAGCGGATACATTGATGTAGTTGACGGCGTAATTGTGGCCGAGTCAGACAGCAGCATTGATCCTCAGAACCACATGACCCTGCTTGTTCGCCTTCCTAAGGGGCTGCTCCATCCTGTATCAACAGGGAGCGGAACCTTTGGCGAGCTTGAAGAAAAAGCAAAAGAGGGCAGTGACTATACAAATGAAAATGGTTCATACACAGATAGCGGTTCGTCACAAAGCATAGGCAAAGCCATAAAATCATTTTTAAGTGTTTCTATAATGAGTATCCTTGCTTTATTTTTTGTTATAGGCAAGGGAATATCTGTAACCAAGAATGCTGCTTTTCCGCTTATGGCAGAATACAAGGAAAAAGCGCCAAAATATAAGGAGCTGGATTACTATAGAGATCTTCCTCTGGAAAATAGCCTTGAAGCAACCGGCTTTGCCCTTACAAATGCTGGGAAAACACCAAAGGACGAGGATATTATGGGGGCTGTTATCCTGCAACTTGTAAAAAGTGGAGCCTTTTCTGTTAAAAAAGATGAGGAAGCAAGGTCATTTTTTAGAAGCCGGGAAAAAACAAGCCTTGTACTGAACCCTGAAATTGAAATTACCAATGAGAGTGAGAAGGAATTCTACCAAATCATTAAAAGCGCGGCCGGACCAGATGGAATCCTGCAGGAAAAAGAGATGAAATCCTATGCCAAGAAAAACTATAAGCTAATCCAGGATTGGCTTGAAGATATGAAGCAAAGTGGCCAGGAGGCTTTTGGGTATCTAGGCGGCTTTGAAGAGGTTCAGGTCAAAAAAATGTTTGGCTTAAGATGGAAGAAAAAGCTTACAGATAAAGGGCTTCAGCTGATAAACAATGCCCTTGGTTTCAAAAAATATTTAGAAGACTTTACCCTGATAGCCGAAAGAGAAGCCAAGGAAGTGGCCTTGTGGGATGGCTACCTGATATTTGCAGCACTTTTTGGAATTGCAGATAAGGTTGCTGAGGAAATGAAAAGGATCTACCCAGACTTTGAAAGGATATCCGAAATTGCCGGTCATGGACAAGGGGATTTACTGACCACCATGCATATGGCAAACTACATGAACCGGGCTATGTACACAGGCTTTAACGATGCCAGAAGCTCGGGAGGAGGAGGATCTTCGTCCTTGGGCGGAGGAGGAGGCTTTTCCGGAGGAGGCTCAGGGGGCGGAAGCCGGTAAAAAGGCTAGGGCAAGGACCAGCCTTCTATCATAGAGAATATACAGAATAGAGGTTAATAATAAATGTATCTAATTAGTTTAAAATCTACGCATCACGCCATGATGCTGGAGCACCTTATAAAAACAAGGGCTATAAAAGCCCTGACAATCCCTACTCCAAGGGCAGTATCAAACAGCTGCGGAATGAGCATAAAGCTTCAGGAGGAGGCAGACCTTCAGGAGCTTATCAATATAGTAGAACAAAACAAGCTCCTTGTTGTTGGTATTTTTGAGGTAGGGGATAAAACGCTTAATAGAGTATATACCAATCTGGAGGCCTAATATGAAAAAACCTATGAAGCTTGAGGTTGGTGATATTGTGACAACAAAAAAATCCCATCCCTGTGGGGGTAATGAATTCACTCTTACAAGGGTGGGTATGGATATAAGGATGAAATGCCATACCTGTGGCAAGGAAATCTGGATAGACAGACCGGACTTGGAAAAAAGGATTAAAAAGCTTGTGCCGTTTGGCGAAGAAAGGGAAGGATAATGGAAGAAAAACTATTGCTTGGGAAAAATGTTGCAGACAGCATAAAGGACAGGATTAAGGCCAGGGTTGAAGAATTGAAATTAAGAGGAATAGAGCCTGCCCTTGGAATTTTAAGGGTTGGGGATAATCCCGATGATTTAGCCTATCAGAACGGGGCAGTAAAAACCCTGGAATCTGTTGGAATCAGAGTTGATGTCCATGCACTTTCATCTGATGTCAAGACCCAGGACGTCCTTGAAGCCCTGGACAGGCTGAACAATGACAATAACACCCACGGAATCCTTATGCTTAGACCCCTTGCAAAGCACCTTGATGAGGACCTTATAAGAAATGCTGTCCTGCCTTCAAAGGATATAGACAGTATGTCTGACTTTTCAGCCTTTAAGCCATGCACTGCAAGGGCTGTTATAGAAATCTTGAAATTTTATAAAATAGACCTTGTAGGCAAGAATGCCGTAGTTTTGGGAAGATCTACAGTAATCGGCAAGCCGGTTGCCCTTATGCTTATAGATGAGTCAGCAACTGTAACTGTATGCCACAGCAAGACCAAAAACCTTAAAGAAGTATGTAAAAACGCCGATATCCTGGTATCCGCCATAGGAAAAGCAAAATTTGTAAACGAAGACTTTGTTAAGCCGGGGGCAGTTGTGATAGATGTAGGTATAAACTTTGAGGATGGCAAGCTTGTAGGGGATGTGGACCTTGACAGGGTGATTGACCTTGTTTCGGCCATTACTCCTGTACCAAGAGGGGTAGGCTCTGTAACAACCAGTGTCCTGGCCCAAAATGTAATTGACACTATTAAGCAGTAAGGGGAAATTTTGAAAAAATTATTATTTTTTTTGATTTGTATTATTTTATCTTTGGGGCTGGCAGGGTGCAAAAACAAAGAAGAAAAATCCTTAAGCCGTGAAGTCTTTGCCTTAGACACTATATCTACCTTCACAGTGTGGACAAATGACACTGTGGACGAAAAAAAAGCTCAAGACCTGCTTGCAGATGCAGAAAAGCTGATTATTTACTATGACAGGCTCCTAAGCAGAACTATAGAAAGCAGTGATGTTTACAGGGCAAACAA
Organism: Proteocatella sp.; assembly: GCA_039809675.1. Classification (GTDB taxonomy): domain Bacteria; phylum Bacillota; class Clostridia; order Peptostreptococcales; family Filifactoraceae; genus JAUNKE01. The sequence continues at coordinate 837 of JBDHVO010000050.1, read as the reverse complement.
TGCAGGAGGGCAGACGGTTGATGTATCCCTTGATACAGCCTACCTTATTGAAGAAAGCCTGAAATATTCAGGCCTCACAGAGGGATATTTTGACATTACCATCCTCCCAGTCAAGGAGCTGTGGGACTTTAAATCTGACCACCCCAGGGTACCCTCAGAAGCGGAAATAAATAAGGCAAGGGCCCTTGTAGACTACAAAAATATTGATCTGGGCTCAGAGGTGATTACAGGAGAAAATGATCTTGTAAGCCTGCCTCCTGTTGGAAGCAAGGGGCAAAAGGCCTGGAGAAAGCTGACTCTTAGAAATGGAGCAGAAATTGACCTTGGTGCTATAGCCAAGGGCTACATTGCCGACAAAATATCTGACTATTTGAAAAGCCAGGGGGTAAGCAAGGGGATAGTAAACCTTGGAGGCAACGTGCTTATGATTGGCGAAAAAGAGCCAGGAACCCCATGGAAGGTTGGAATCCAGAATCCTGACGGAGCCCAGAACAGCTTTATTGCTACTGTAGCAATAAATGACAAATCTGTAGTAACATCAGGTGTCTACGAAAGATTTTTTGAAATTGACGGGGTAAGGTACCACCATCTCTTAGATCCGTACACTGGAAGACCGGCAGACAATGGTCTTCTTTCAGTAACCATCCTGTCTGAGGAATCTGTAACGGGAGATGCCCTGTCCACCAGCTGCTTTGTCCTGGGAGTAGAAAAAGGCCTGGACCTGATTGAAAATACCAAGGACGTAGAAGCTATCTTTATACTAGAAGATGGAGAAATTATAAAGAGTAGCGGTATAGAGGCTTACAATTTTACCCCCACTTAAAAACAATTGTATTT
>JBDHVO010000049.1:0-7220 GCA_039809675.1 Proteocatella sp. | reverse complement strand
GTTGTCCAGCTGGTGCTTTATTTGGCCTTCCTTCATAACAAGAATCTTCTGGCCCAAAAATACAGCCTCTTCAATATTATGGGTTACCATTAGAAGGGTCATGGGTCTTTTCTTGTAGATGGACAGTATCAGATCATGGAGGCTCTCCTTCGTCATGGCATCAAGGGCCGATGAGGCCTCATCCATCAGAAGGAGGTCTGGCTCTAGGGCCAGGGCCCTGCCTATGGCCACCCTTTGCTTTTGGCCGCCTGAAAGCTCCTTGGGCAGCCTGTGTGATAAATCGCCCATATCAAGGTCTGTGAGGATTGCCTGGGCTTTTTCCTGAGCCTTACTTTTGCCTATCCCCCTTGCTTCCAGGGCAAAGCTTATATTTTGAAGGGCTGTTTTCCATGGTAATAGGCCGTAATCCTGCAAAATAAGGGCGGTTTCCTTTCGTACTCCCAAAAGAAAACTGCCCCCTATTTCTATATCCCCTGCATCCGGCCTTACAAGCCCCCCTAGGGCATACAGCAAGCTGGTCTTGCCGCAGCCTGAGGGACCTATAACAGCACAGGTGGTGTTTTTTTCCAGTTCAAAATTCAGATTACGAATTGCCCTTACTTGTCCATAGTTTACACATATGTTTCGGGCCCTTATCATTAGCTCACAAACCTTGAATCTACAAGATCCTCGTATTAACCTCTATCTCTTTGCCCAGAACCTCCTTGTTCCATGCAATTACTGCCTGAATATAAGCTTCATCAGGAACCAAAGCCAGATTGTAGACCGTCATTTCTATAAGATCTTTTGTTTCAGGATTAAGGCCCAGTTTTTCAATGAGAATTTCTCTTGCTTCTTTGTCATCCTTGTTTATTTCCTCCACTGCCTGGTTGTAGGCCTTGTGGAATTTTGAAAGGGCTTCTTCTTTTTGGTCCAGGGCCTTTTGGGTAAAGACCAGGGCGTCCGGCGAAAATGAATCCCCTGTCGGCACAATCACCTTTTTCAGGCCGTTCAGCTGGCCCTGGGAGGCCATAGGCTCTGGTATTACTGCCAGGTCCAGGGCCTTCTTGCCTACCATTTCCAGACGACCCGGTATATCGTTTATGTATACTTTTTCGATATTATATTTGCCGGCAAGGGCCCTGTCTGTTATGTAGTTGGTCACACTGACTTCCATCATACCAGCCTTAAGATCTTTTTTTCCTTCAAAATCTGTATTTGTTAAAAAAGGGAACATTCCGTCTGTAGATGTGGTTATTTTTAAAGGAAAGCCGTTATCAACATTGTTTACAAGGGCTATTACATCTGTAATCGCTCCGTCTATCTCCCCACTTTGCAGGGCGCTTTGCCTGTCCTGGGCGTTGGTAAATACCTGGGTAGCCACTTCAAGACCAAGGTCTTTAAAATAGCCTTTTTCCTGGGCCAAAAATATGGGAGCCGCATCCACTGCTGGCATTAGGCCAAGGGTAAGCTTTTCCATTTGACCTGTCTCGTTTTTGTCTTCCTTTGGGCTGCAGCCTATGAGGCCTATAGCCAGAGCTGTGACAGCAAGAAGAGCTGTGATTCTTTTAAAATAGTGCATAATTAATTCCTCCTAGGTTATAGATTATACTATATGGGGCAGGCTTTTTTCAATCCTTATCCAAAAAAAGCCGAGGCAGACCTTAAAGGTCTGCCTGGTTTTTGAAAAGTCTTTTTATATCTCTGACATAAGGCACACTTATACAAAGGAGGAGGACCCACAGGTGAATATACCTGTAAACCTGACCATAGCCCAGGGCCATTAGAATAAGAGATAATATCATTATAATGCCCGATGCTTTTATTCTTCTTGGACTTATAAGGTTGTTGCCAATATCGTTAAAGCTGAGAATATTTTTTAAAATTGAAAGTCTGAAAATATAAATTAGGCTTATGACAAGCACAGCCAGACTGGCAAAGAGGTCAAGATCCCTTGTCATTATCCCAAAGGGGTTTTTAAACCATACAAGCCCTAGCAGAAAATTTACAGCTGCAAATGGCAGGTTCCTGTTGTCCTTATGCTTAAATTTATAATCCAGGATTAAAACAATAGCCAGCATCATGGGGTATATAAAGCCTGACATTATGAACATAAGCATGGTGTAAAGAGTCATGGCTGCAAGCTCCTGAATAGTCGTAAGATAGCCGCTGCTTTTTGTTAGAAGCCGTATTACAAAAAGAAAATACAGTCCCGAGCTTGCCGAGCTGTCCCCGGTCAAAAAAAGGGCCAGGGCCATAGCAAAAAAACTCTTCTTGTACAAATTCTGCGAGTCGGGAGAAAGCTCTATCATAAGCAGAAAGCCTGTATAGAGCATAAGGGCTTTTTTTGCTGCCAGCCAGCCTCCTGACCCAAGGCCACTTTTTGAGACAAAGACGCTATACAAAAAATACAAAACCGCCATGCCTGCCGTTAATAGGGGCAGAGATTTTTCAAGGCTTGTCTTTTTCCTCTCAAATCTCAGCATTGTGGGAAAGGTAAGTGATAAAAACGATTTCAAATTCTTCTCCTTTTCTCTATATTTTGCTAAAGCTATCATGGGCAATCCAGTAGATATAAGCCTCCTTTACCGGCTTTCCCTTCATGGCCTCCAAGGCCTCCTTATATAAGCCCAGCTGGTCTTCATGCCTGCTTTTGTCAATCAGGGCATCTGTTTTATAGTCCAAAAGCACTATACCATCATCCTCCTCAAAGTAGCAGTCAATAATACCCTCTATCAGGCAGCCCTCCTTCTTCATAAGAAAAGAAGCCTCCCTCCTTAGCTCATTAGATTTTATCATTCTTTGGCCCAGCTGTGAATCAAAAAAGCTTATGATTCTCTCCCTGGGAATTACCCCTGCCTCCTCCCTGGTCAAAAGCTCCAGGTCAACCATTTTTTCTATATGGGCTTCAAGCTCTGGCTGAGTGTAGGTCTTTACAGGTATATTTTCCATAAGGAAGTGGATTATAGTCCCTATTTCATGGGCCTTAAAAAGGCTGTGGTCCTTGACAAAAAGGGGTCTTTTCAAGGCAGCATAATCCACCTCACCGCTAGGCTCCCTGTTTTCGTAGCCCCTTGTAAGCTCGGTGACGGATATTTTACTCCTTGTTTTTGTCTCCTCCAGATAAGGATATGAAAAGCTAAGATATTTTTGGATTTTAGACTCTAAGACCCCATCCTTTTGAATATTTTCCGCCTCTTGAGCCAGGGTCTTTATCTCGTTTTTTCCGGTCTGGTCCTGCTTATAGATTTGGTTTACATCCTCTTGGCCCAGGATTACAATCTCGTATTTGGCCCTGGGGTCATTCATTTCTGCGGATATTTGTGTATATTGCCTAAGAGCTAAGCCTTTTTCCTCACGAATAAGAACATTCCCAATCCAGGCCAAAAAGCTTTTATGGCTGGCAATATTGTTTTTAATGGAGCCTTTGCTTATCTTACTGGCAAACTTTTCCACATCTGCAACTGAACCTACAAGATAGAGCCTGTCTATGGCCCGAGTCAGAGCCACATACAAAACCCTTATTTCCTCTGAAATTGTTTCTCTTTGCTTTTGTCCCTTTATAATGTCCCTTATTATATTATCATCCTTAATCCCAAGCTCTGGATTTATATATTTCAGACCTAGGCCCAGCTCATTATGGAGGATTATGTTTTGCCTTAGATCCATTTCGTTTATGTTTTTCTCTATATTGCAAACAAAAACCGCTTTAAATTCAAGGCCCTTGCTTTTGTGGATAGACATAAGGCTTACTACATTCTCAGATTCCAGTATGGTAGGACTGTCCGAATCCTCCACCTTTTCTTTGAGGAGGTGGTCTATATGCCTTAAAAATCCAAAGAGGCCTCTGGACTCTGATGCTTCGTACTCTCTGGCCTTGCCAATAAAGCTCTTTATGTTGTGGAGCCTTTGCTCCCCATTGTCCAGACTGCCTATATACATGGCATAGGCCCTCTTTTCTACCATGGTCCACAAAAAATCATCCAGTCCCATCATCTGCTCTCGGCGTATATCCTCAGAAAGCCTTTCGTAAAAGTCATCAAGCTTCCTTGCCACCTGGTTGTCTAGATTCCTGTAAGCCCTTACTGCCTCATAAAATTCATAGTCAGGGAAGGCCTCCCTGATTTGTATCAGCTCTTCATTGTCAAAATTCCCAAAAACAGAGCTCATTACCCCTATAAGGGCTTCATCCTGATTTTGGTTGTCTATAACTTTCAGGTAATCCAAAAGACATTTTATTTCTATAGCATCAAAATTACTGGTCTTGTAGTCGATGTAGCAGGGAATACCGCAGGCACTCAGGGTATCCTCAAATATTCTGGTTTTACCCTTGGGAGACCTCATAAGTATGGCAATATCCTTATACTCAAGGCCAGCCTTTACCAGGTCTTTTATTTTGCCAGCTGTGTACATGGCCTGGAGGCTGATGCCCTCTGGGTCTTCCTCCTCGCCTCCTTCGTCAGAATCGATGTAGCCATCGTCCTCAGGAGCCTCCTCATCCCCGCTACTTTGAAGGCTTTTTTTAGTCTTGCCCTTTTCTATAATAACCAGCTCTATATTGTTGTCAAAAGGAACCGATTCACCGCCCGGGTACAGCTGGTGGTCCTTGTTGGTATAGTCCACCTCCCCATAGGCCTCTGACATTATATTTTCAAATACAAGGTTGCAAAAATCCAGAATTTCTCTTCGGCTCCTGAAGTTTTTGGACAGGTCTATTTTTTGGGAATCCCCAGAATCCCTGTAGCTTGCATATTTTTTATTGAATATAGTGGGATCAGCCAGGCGAAACCTGTATATAGACTGTTTTACATCCCCTACAAAAAACAGGTTATTGTCCCTTTTTACCTTATTTATGATAGTTTCCTGAACCAGATTGGTATCCTGGTATTCGTCAAAAAAGATGTATTTGAATTTATCCTGCAGGCCCCTTTTGACATCATCATTTTCAAGCACCTTCAGGGTGAGGTGTTCAAGGTCACTAAAGTCCAAAACTGTATTGTCCTGCTTTAGGCTGTAATACTGCTTCTTGTAATCAAGCACCAGGTCTACAAGCTCCTCCACCGGCCTGCCTATATACTTCATATCCTCCAAAAAGCTGGCCGAAAAAATATTTTCAGCCTTCTTTGCCATTTTTTGGTAGCTTTTCTTTACATAGTCTCTTTGGGCCTTTACCTGGTTTAGGTCACCCTCGTCATACTGGTCCTTATCTTTTTTGCCCGGCGATTTGTAACGGGTAAATTTTACTCCCTCCATCCCCTTAAGACCTTCAGCCGACCTGGTTTCTTCTAGGCTAGTCTTTATAGCTCCAAGCTGCCTGAGGTCATCCTCAAGGTTTTCTAAGGACGGCATGGGATTTTCATAGGCCATGGCGATTTCCTTTGCTTCCTCCAGGGCTTCAATAGAAGCTGCCAGGCTTTCTCCTATATCCCTTATAAAAATATCCCCCGCCCTGCTGGCTAATACATAAGCTATCAGGTCTTCTTTGTCGGTAAAGCTTTTTATTTTTTTGTAAAACTCAGCCTGGTCCCTCAGCCACTCCTCCTGGTTTGGCTTTGCCTGGATAAATTTGTCTATACTTTTTATGGTTTCCACTAGCTTATCGTCGGTTTTATTGCCTCCATAGGCCTCAACCAGGTTTAAAAAGCCTGTTTCAGCCTTGGCATATCTTTCCTCCAAAACAAGGCCTATGGCATTGGCCGAAAGTATGGCCCCCAAGGAGTCATTTACAAGCTTGAAGCTGGGATCTATGCCTGCCATTTGAAAGTTATCTCTCAGTACATCTATACAAAAGGAGTGGAGGGTGCTTATGCTGGCTCCTGGAATATTTTGTATCTGTCTTGTCAAAAAGCTTATAAGGTCTCTCTTGTCAATGCCGGACTTGTCTGAGACCAGGTCTCTTCTTTTTTCCTGGAGTTTTTTTTGGATTCTCTCCTTCATCTCTCCTGCAGCTGCGTTTGTAAATGTAACTATCAGCAGGTCTTCAACCCTTACTCTCTCCTCAATCATAAGGCTTATAATCCGCTCTACAAGGACAGCAGTTTTGCCAGATCCGGCCGCAGCAGAAACAAGGATATTTTTCCCCCTTGAATTTATAGCTTCCAACTGACTATCAGTCCATTTAGTCTCCATTAGCCCCCTCCTTATGATTTTTTGCAAATTCCCTGCTTACCTTGTCTTTGATTTCATTATCATCATATTTGTAAACCGGCCTGTATTTGTCCCCAAGCTCTGCCTCAAACCTGCATATAGATGAGTAGCGGCAGTAGCTGCAGGCCGTTATGGCATTCCCCAGGCTAACCGGACAGGCCTTTATATTGCCTTCGAGCATCTGTCTCAGGTTTTCCTTCACTCCTGCCAGGACATGGTCTATAAGGGCCTCAATTTCATCCAGGCTAAAGATATTTTTGTCGTCTTTTTTCTTGGTAATTTTGCCAATTTTTTCCAAAATAATATCTTCCCCTATAATTATCCCGTCAACCTTTATCTTCTCCTCACGCTTTTTTTCTATGGAATCCCTGTCCCTTGCTGTTGTTTCTACAAGCGGGTTTATGACAGGAAAGTAAAAGGCTCCTGCAGGCACTGCCTTGGCCCTGGGGTTTTTAATAGCACTCAGGCTGGCATAAAGGTAAAGGAGGAGCTGGATATCTATTCCGTTGTAGGCATCTGAAAGACTAAAGACCTTGTCCCTTGTTTTATAATCAATTATCTTGACATATACAAGGCCAGAGTCCTCTAAGATATCTATCCTGTCTATGGTGCCTACAAGATTTACCCTTTCGCCCCCTATTTCCATTTCAATATTGGAATCAGAATTTTTGTCTCCAAATAGAACCTCCTGCCTATATAGGCTGAAGTCTCCGGAATTTATGTGGGCCACAGACATATAGCCAATATATCTGGCAGTCTCCCTCTGCCTTTCCAGTATAAATTTATTCCTGCTGTCATTTATATTATATTCATCCAGCACCCTTTGGGATGCTGCATCAAAGTAAGTGTCCACAATTTTATCTGTCTGGTCACGGCTTAGATCCTTCAGGGGGACAGCTTCATTGAGGAGGTGGTGGATAAAGTCCTCCATGGTTTTATGCAGGACTATGCCAACCTCTGCACTCTCTATGGAGTACTCTTTTCTTTCCCTCGCCTTCAGACCGTATTTTATAAAATGCTTAAAGGGACATTGGGCAAGGCTTGCAAGCCTTGTAGTGCTGAGCCTTAGATTGTCCCTGTATAGCCTTTTGGCA
>JBDHVO010000048.1:0-7405 GCA_039809675.1 Proteocatella sp. | reverse complement strand
TATCTTCTTGAAACACCCTTGAAGGCGGACCTTGCCCTTATATTTGCCACTTTTGCTGACAAAAAAGGAAACCTTGTCCACTGCAAGGCTACAAAGAATTTCAACATGATAATGCCATTTGCAGCTGATATAGTAATTGCCCAGGCTGTCCAGGTTGTTGAGACAGGACAAATAGATCAAGATGATGTTATGACTCCGGGCGCAGTTGTAAATTATGTAGTACAGGTATAGGAGGAAACATGTCAAGAGAATTAATAGCAAAAAGAGTAGCAAAAGAGCTTAAAGACGGAGATGTTGTAAACCTTGGGATAGGCATGCCTACTATGGTTGCAAACTACGTGCCAGCAGATATGGACGTTACCTTCCAATCGGAAAATGGCTTTCTTGGACTGGGGCCAGCTCCAGAAGAAGGGGAGGAAGATCCTTACATAGTCAATGCTGGTGGCCAGCCTGTGACTATAAAGCCAGGTGGAACCTACTTTGATTCCGCTACATCCTTTATGATAATAAGAGGAGGCCATGTGGATGTAACTGTTCTTGGAGCCCTTCAGGTTGATGAAGAAGGAAACCTTGCAAACTGGATGATACCAGGCAAGATGGTGCCGGGAATGGGTGGGGCTATGGACCTGGTAGTAGGAGCTGGAAAGGTTATAGTTGCCATGGAGCATACTGCTAAGGGTGGAGCTCACAAAATTCTAAAAAAATGCAACCTGCCACTTACAGCAGCAAAGCAAGTAGACCTTATTATAACAGAAATGGGAGTTATGGAGGTTACTGATAAGGGAATAGTGCTTAAAGAAATTGCAGAAGAATACACTGTTGACCAGGTTCAGGCAGCAACAGAGGCAGAGCTTATAATAGCCGATGACCTTAAAATAATGATGGCTTAAATATGAACGATTTTCGGGATATGTAGAATATAATTTTACTTATCCCGTTTTATTTTAATTATTTTGCCAAAAAAGTACATATTTGATATAATGAAAGCTGTGTTTAAAGTGGCTGTCGAGTCGTATGATTGGGCGGATATAAGAGAAGCAGATAAAAGGTGAGGTATATGAAGTACGATGTAATTATTGTAGGAGCAGGCCCGGCAGGTATATTTACAGCTGTGGAGATGCTCAAGCAAGGAACTGAAAAAAAAATACTAATGATCGAAAAGGGCAGGAGTATTGACAAAAGATCATGCCCAAAAACAATAACCAAGGAATGCATTAACTGTAAACCCTACTGCCATATAACAACAGGTTTTTCTGGTGCAGGGGCTTTTTCTGATGGAAAGCTGTCCTTGAGCTATGAAGTTGGCGGAGACCTGCCTCTGCTAATCGGGGAAGACTTTGCCCAGGAAATGATAAACTATACTGATAAGATATACCTTGAATTTGGAGCTGACTCAACAATAGAGGGAATAGGCAACGAGGAAGAAATAAAAGCCATAAGGAAAAGAGCTATAAAATCTGGTCTTAAGCTGGTGGATTGCCCTATAAGACATCTTGGCACTGAAAAAGCCCAAGACGTCTACCTTGCCCTGCAGAATTACCTTATAGACAAGGGGGTTGAAATTCTCTTTAACTACGATTGCCAGAACCTTATAATAGATGACGGAGTGTGTAAAGGAGTTATAGCCCAGAAGGCAACAAGCAGCTCAACAAATGAAGAATTTCTGGGTGAAAGCATAGTTATTGCCACAGGAAGAAGGGGAGCAGATTGGTTTGAAAAGCTGTGCATTGAGCATAGGATCGGCCACGGACCAGGAACAGTTGATATTGGCGTAAGAGTTGAAGTAAGAAATGAGGTAATGGAGGAGGTAAACAGGGTACTGTATGAATCTAAGCTTATTGGATACCCAAAACCCTTCAAAAACAAAGTTAGAACCTTCTGCCAAAACCCAGGCGGCTTTGTGAGTCAAGAAAATTATGATAATAATTTGGCAGTAGTAAACGGCCATTCATACAAAGAAACCAAATCAAACAACACAAACCTTGCTATTTTGGTCTCCCATGACTTTACTGAGCCCTTCAACCAGCCTATAGAATATGCCCAAAAAATTGGAGAGCTGACCAATATGCTGGGAAACGGCAGGATACTTGTCCAGAGGTTTGGAGATATATTAGCAGGCAAGAGAACCTGGCAGCACGAATTGACAAGGTCTAACCTTGTAAAGACCCTGCCGGATGCTGTAGCTGGAGATATTACGTCAGCCATGCCTTACAGGGCCATGACAAATATAATAAACTTTATTCATGCAATGGATACGGTGGTTCCTGGCTTTGCCAGTGACGAAACCCTCCTCTACTCTCCGGAGCTAAAATTTTATTCCAACAGAGTTAAGATGGACAAGAAATTTAATACAAATATTGAAGGCCTTTACAGTCTTGGAGATTCAAGCGGATGGACCAGGGGGCTTATGATGGCTTCTGTTATGGGCGTACTCATGGGAAAAGAATTAAAATAGCTAAACAAATACCAGGCCAAGGGTCTGGTATTTTTATTGCCGCCACCTGGGTCTTATAGCTGAAAAGAGCCCAAAAGGCAAATAAACAAAATTTATTGAATAGAGTTAATTTTATTTATTTTGTGGTAGAATATAAGAGGTAGCTACTGTAACTGGTTGTTTTTCGGAGGAAATATGAAAAATGTAAAGGTTAGGGAATGTACATCCTTTGACAAGGATACGTGGGTTGAGCTAAACAAGGAATTTATCGCATATGAAGCAAGTGCTTCTGAAGTCTGGGAATACACAAGCAAGGCCAGCGAAAGGGACATGGGTGAAACCTTTGGAGAAGCGATGAAATGCAAAGAGCTTATCCTTCTTTTGCTTATTGAAAGTGATGGATTACCGGTTGGCTATGTGAATATTCTCAAAGGCTTTAGCGTCTGGTCAAGGGGCAAGATGCTTACAATCGATGATATGTATATAAGAGATGAATACAGAGACCTTGGGATAGGCAGTATTACTATGAAATATATAGAAGACTACGCCAAAGAAAATGGCTACAAAAGAGTCCAGGCTCTGGGCAACAAAACCAACAAAAAAAGCAACGTATTTTACCTGGCAAAAGGCTATAAATCAACTGATATGAACTTGTTTGTAAAATTCATAGTATAAAGGAGCTCTTATGAAAAATGAAATCGAACTACTTATAGGTGAATATCCACTTCTAAATAAAATAATAAAGCTTGAAGAAGTCATATGGGTAAATGACAATATACTTCCGACCAGTGAGGCTCTTGGCAAGATAAGCCTTGGTATGGATGATATTATGGACGCCAGTGACAGGCTTGACAGGTTCGCCCCGTTTATAGAGGCTGCTTTTCCAGAAACCCAAGCATCTAAAGGAATAATAGAATCGCCTCTGAAGCAGCTTAGCAACATAAAAGACGGACTTGTAAAATATTTTAACATTGAAGCTGCTGGAGATATATTCCTAAAATGTGACAACGCTTTGCCAATATCAGGCTCGATAAAGGCAAGGGGCGGAATTTACGAGGTCCTAAAGCACGCAGAGGATCTTGCCCTTGAAGCCGGGATGCTGTCAATCGGGGATAACTATGGGATACTTGCAACAGAAAAATTCAGGGATTTTTATTCAAACCACCATATAGCAGTAGGCTCGACTGGCAATTTGGGGCTTAGTATAGGCATAATGAGTGCCAAGCTGGGTTTTAAGGTAACAGTTCATATGTCATCTGACGCCAAAGAGTGGAAAATGAATATGCTTAGGTCCAAGGGAGTTGAAGTAATCGTCTATGAAGATGACTACAGCAAGGCTGTAGAAGAAGGAAGAAAGCTATCTGAAAAAGACCCCTCTAGCTACTTTGTTGACGATGAAAATTCGGTTAACCTTTTTATGGGCTATTCTGTTGCAGCCCTAAGACTAAAAAAGCAACTAAAAGATATGGAAATTTCAGTTGATGCTGATAATCCCCTCTTTGTCTACCTTCCATGCGGGGTAGGGGGAGGTCCTGGTGGGGTTGCCTTTGGGCTCAAATCCTTATTTGGAGACAATATCCACTTTTTCTTTGCAGAACCGACTCATTCTCCTTGTATGCTTATAGGGATGCTCACAAAAACACATGACAGGTATAGTGTCCAGGATTTTGGAATAGATAACAAGACCATAGCTGACGGGCTTGCAGTAGGCAGGGCATCAGGCTTTGTAGGGAAGACTCTGGAGAACCTTGTAAGTGGCTGCTGCACAATTACAGATGAAAAAATGAATGAGCTCCTTGCCTTAGTGAAGGATTATGAAGATATAAGTCTGGAGCCTTCTGCTCTTGCAGGATTTGCTGGTATCCTCTTTTCAGAATCCGCCCAGTATCAGGCTTACCTCGATAAATACAATATAAAGGCAAACAAAATTAATCATATAGTATGGGCAACTGGAGGCTCAATGGTTCCATCTGATATTGCTGAAAAAGACTACAATAAAGGAAAACGCCTGCTTGCAGATAGAAAAAGTTTGTAATTATTTACCAATTAATTTAAGGAGGTTTTATGAGTTCTTTAATCAGCCCCGAAAATTCTTGGGCGCTTTTATCAATTATTGTTGGCTGGGCAGCCATAAGCATCTATCTTGAACAAAAATATGAATGGGCATCAAGGGTTTCTGGTGCAATTATTGCTCTGCTGGGAGCTATGGCCTTATCAAATATTGGAATAATTCCCCTGGAGGCCCCGACCTACGATGTTATATGGGATTATGCAGTTCCAATTGCCATTCCCTTATTAATGTTCCAGTGTGACATTAATAAGGTCTGGAAAGAAAGCGGTAAGATGCTCATTATATTTCTTATAGGCTCAATGGGAACAATAGCAGGAGCCTTTATAGGCTTTGCCCTTTTAAAGGACAGTATACCCCACCTGGCCAAGGTAGCCGGTATGATGACAGGATCATATATTGGTGGCGGGGTAAACCTTGTAGCTGTGTCCAGCTCTCTTAAGACTCCAGGAGATACCATATCAGCCACAGTAGTTGCAGACAACCTCCTGATGGCCCTGTATTTCTTAGCCCTTGTAACTATTCCCTCTATAAATTTTTTCAGGAAAAAATTTAGCCACCCCTATGTAGACAAGGTTGAAAGTGCCTCGTCTGATGCAAACAAAACAGCGGCAGCGGCCTACTGGAAGGGCAAGGAGGTATCCCTTAAGGATATTGCCTTTTCAATTGCTATATCTATTGCCATAGTTACTGTGTCAGGCCTTATAGGGGGATTCTTTGCTAATGTTATTCCAAAAACCAACAAGTTTATGGAGCTTATCAATACGCTCCTAAGCAGTAAATATCTGCTAATTAGTACATTCACAATAATTCTTGTATCCTCCATGCCAAAATTTTTTGAAAGCATTAATGGAGCTCAGGAAATAGGAACCTTCTTAATCTACCTCTTCTTTGTAGTTATTGGGGTGCCGGCTTCAATTATGATGATAGTGAAAAATGCGCCTCTGCTTCTGGTATTTTGCTTCATAATGGTATTTACAAATATGCTATTTAGCTTTGTTGGAGGCAAGCTTTTAAATTATTCGGTAGAAGAAATTATAATTGCGTCAAATGCAAACATCGGAGGACCAACAACTGCTGCAGCTATGGCAATTTCTAAGGGCTGGGTTGACCTTGTAGGGCCGGCCATGCTCATAGGTGTGTTTGGATATGGGATAGGAACATACCTGGGCCTAACAGTCGGAAGCATGTTAATGTAAAGGCAGGAGGATAGGGAATGATATTTGACGGGCACTCTGACATATTAACAGATGTGGTTATAAAGATGGGCAAGGGCGAGAGTGATATAATAAGGCGGTATCACATTGAAAGACTAAAAAAAGGAAAAATTTCTGGGACTATCCTTGTAATCTGGATTGATCCTCCCTACAATGATAATCCTCTAAAAAGAATGCAGGACAACGAAAATGCCATAAGAATAGAAGCTGAATATTGTAAGGATGATCTTGTGATTGTCAAATCCTTTGGCCAAATGCAAAAGGCCATAGAGGAAAACAAGATCTATGCTTTTTTGGGCATTGAAGGCCTAAGCGGCATTGGGGAGGACATAAATCTTATAAATCATTATTATGAATTTGGGGTAAGGCACATAGGGCTTACATGGAATGAAGAAAACCCTCTTGCAACAGGCATAAGGGGAAATCCCTATAGAGGGCTGACTAAGCTGGGAAGAGAGGCTGTCAGGCTGATAAATGAAAAAGGTATCCTTCTTGATGTGTCCCATCTCAATGACAAGTCTTTTTGGGATCTGGTAGGAACAACTCAATCACCAATAATCGCCACTCATTCAAATTGCAGGGCCCTTTGCGATGTTCCCAGAAACCTGACAGATGAGCAAATAAAAGAAATTGGTGACCTTGGAGGCCTTGTAGGGGTAAATTCCTTTCATGAATTTATAAGCCCTGACAGGGAAAAGCAAACAATAAAGACTCTGGCCCTCCATGCTGCTCGTATGGCAGACCTTGTAGGCCCAGACCATGTAGCCCTGGGCATGGATTACTGTGAATTTTTAGAAATTAAAGACCTGGTGAGCTCAAACTATCAGGAATATCCTTTTACGCTTGGTCTTGAAGACGCTTCAAAAACCCCTGATTTTTTGATTGAATTAGAAAAGCTTGGCTTTTCAAATAATGAAATTGAAGACATAGCCTACAAGAATTACCATAGAATTATAAGAAAAATAATTGGGTAAAAGCAGCCCAAAAGTTTTTTATCAAAAAATCCTGGTCATATAAAAGCTGACCAGGATTTTTTCAAAATATTTATGATAACTTATCGGGACAGAACCAGCCTCCACAGATATTTGTTCATAAAGCTGACCCTTGTGCCAAGGCTTGAGACAGATTCCTTGCTTTGAGACTCTGCTGTCTTATTCTGTAAACCGGTAGTAGGACTCTTATCTGTAACAGAATGGGTAGAGAGGGTTTTCTTGTAGATATCGTCAATTGACGGCAATTTTTTTTCTTCGGCCAGCTTAGAAGCCATTTCGTCAATCCGAACAAGGTCGTAGCCTTTGTTTTGTAACCCAGTGATTATAGAATCCAGTGCCAGGTCTGTATTTACATTCTTTGTTGTGTGCATGAGGACAATTTTGCCATTATCGGCATTTTTTAGCACATTATCACAGATTTCTGATGCTGGTAAGCCCTTCCAGTCAAGGGTATCAATTGTCCACATTACTACATAAAGATCATGGTTTTTACCCAAAACCTTGAGAGTTTCGTCATTGCAAGCGCCATAGGGAGGCCTGAAATATGGCAGCATTTGTTTGTCTGTGGCTTTCGTATATGCAATTTTAGTATTTTCAATTTCCCCAACAATTGTTTTGTCCGAGCTTTTTGTAAAATTTTTGTGGGAGAAGGAGTGGCTTACTACCATGTGGCCATCTCTTTCAAGCTCATTTA
>JBDHVO010000047.1:0-7439 GCA_039809675.1 Proteocatella sp. | reverse complement strand
CTCGAGAAGTAAAGGTGGGGGATTTGCTGATAGGAGGCAAAAACCCCATTGTTATCCAGTCAATGACAAACACTGATACAAGGGACATAAGGGCGACAGTGGGCCAGATAAAAAGACTTGAAGCGGCTGGCTGTCAGCTTGTCAGGGCTTCGGTGCCAGATGAGGAGTCAGCTCAGGCAATAAAAGAAATAATAAAGCAAATAAATATCCCCCTTGTGGCGGATATTCATTTTGACTACCGTCTTGCTCTTAAATCTATAGATTATGGCGTGGATGGTCTTAGGATAAACCCGGGCAATATTGGTTCTGAAGACAGGGTAAGGGCAGTAGTTGAAAAAGCAAAGGAAAGAAACATAAAGATAAGAATAGGAGTCAACGGGGGTTCCTTGGAAAAATCAATTATCAATGAGTATGGAAATGGGGCAAACGCTATGGTTATGTCAGCCCTTAAGCATGTTAAAATACTTGAAGACCTTGATTTTTATAATACGGTTGTATCCCTAAAGGCAAGCGATATATTCAGAACAATCGAAGCTTATGAGGAATTTTCAAGGATATCCGATTATCCTGTGCACTTGGGTATAACAGAAGCGGGGACGGCCTTTAAAGGCACTGTCAAATCTGCAATTGGAATTGGCCACCTGCTTCTTAAGGGTATAGGGGACACCCTGAGGGTGTCCCTAACGGCAGACCCTGTTGAGGAGATTCACGTTGCAAGGGCTATACTTAGCTCCCTTGACCTGGATAGGGATACAATTAAAATCATATCGTGTCCCACCTGTGCAAGAACGAGAATAGATCTTATCGGCCTTGCCAATAAAATGGAAGCAAAACTTGATGGTCTGAAAAAGCCCCTGACTGTTGCAATAATGGGCTGCGCTGTAAATGGGCCTGGAGAGGCAAAGGAAGCTGATATAGGAATTGCCGGTGGCGACGGAGAAGCTCTTTTGTTCAAAAAGGGTCAAATAGTAAGAAAAATAAAAGAAGACGAGATTGAACAGGTCTTACTGGCTGAAATAGATAAAATGTAGTGGAGATAATATGCAGGAGCTAAAAAAATATCTTGAGGAAAACAAGGTAAAAATAGAGGGTCTCAAGCTTTATAAAGACCATAAAAGACTTGTGTTTTCGGTTATAACTCCGGATATACCAGTTTTTGAGCAGATCCACCAGATGGAAGATGAGTGTAGAAAAAGAAATCCTGAGCTAGACAGGATAAGCATTATTCCAAAGTATATAGGATCTATGGCAGAGGATGATCTTGTAAAGGGTTTTATTCCCAATATAGAATATATGCTAAAGCAAATTTGCCCTCCCATGTGCAGTATGAATTGCTTTGAGATACTTATAGAAGGCTCGGCAGAAAAACAGGCAATAATATTAAATATTCATGACGAAATAATTCTAAAAAGCCTTAAGAGCAAAAATATAGAGCAACAGATTAAAAATGCTGCTGCCATGGCCATTGGTATAGAGCTTAACATTATAGCAAGAGATTCATCCAAGGCCATTGATATGGATAAGTACTTTGAAGAAAGCAACAAGCAGCTAAGGGAAGAAATTAGTAAGATGAATCTGACCCTGACAGCAAAGGAATCTCCAAAGAAAGCCGAGGCAGAAAATGTAATAAGAGGAAAAGTTATTACAGGGGAAGTCAGGACGATAGCTGAGCTTTCTGATGTTGAAAAATCTGCCGTATTTGAAGGGACAATATATGCCTCAGATACAAGGAAAACAAAAAGCAAAAAAATACTTCAGACCTTTGTTCTTAATGATAATACAGCCTCCCTTATGTGTAAGGTCTTTTGGGATTCTGAGGATGAAATCCTCAAGAGCGGCACTTACATCCGGGTAAAAGCAGATGTAATGATGGATGCCTATGAAAGAGAAATTACTGCCACCCTCAGGGATATAAACAAGGCAAGGGCAAACAAACGAAGGGACATAGCAGAAGAAAAGAGGGTGGAGCTCCACCTCCACTCAAATATGTCATCCATGGACGCTATAGAGAGTGTAAAATCTCTTATTAAGACTGCGGCAGAATTTGGCCATAAGGCAGTTGCAATTACAGACCATGGGGTAGTTCAGGCCTTTCCAGATGCTATGGACCAGGCAAAAAAAAGCAACATTAAGATGCTTTACGGGGTCGAAGGCTACCTGATTGATGACACTGTGAGCGTATTGAGAGAATATAATAACCTGCCCCTTAGTCAGGACTTTATTGTCTTTGATTTAGAAACAACCGGCCTGTCAGCCAACACAGACAAAATTACTGAAATTGGAGCCGTAAAGATTTCTGAAGGTAAAATTGTAGCATCCTTTAGCCAGCTTATAAATCCGGGCAGAAGGCTAAGTGCAAAAATAGTTGAGCTTACTGGAATTACAGATGAGATGCTGGCTGACAAGCCTTCGATTAATGAGGTTCTGCCGGAATTTATGAAATTTGCAGGCTCTGCCATGCTGGTTGCCCATAACAGCGACTTTGATACTGGCTTTATAAAGCATGCCTGCGAAAGCCTAAATATTTCTTATAAGCTCAAGGCTATTGATACGGTTGCAATTTCAAGAGTCCTTTTAACAGACCTGAAAAGTCACAAGCTTAACCTTGTGGCCAAAAGGCTTGGAGTAAGGCTGGATAACCACCATAGGGCAGTGGATGATGCGACTGCAACAGCAGAAATCTTCTTAAAGTTTCTTGAAATGTTTAGAGAAAACGGGGTCGAAACCCTGGATCAGGTAAACAAGCTATACGTGGACTCTGACTACAAATCAAAAAGGCCAAATCATGTAATCTTACTAGCCAAAAACCAGACAGGTCTCAAAAACCTTTACAAAATAATTTCAGATGCCCATATAAACCACTTTTATAAAACCCCAAGGATTTTAAAAAGTGTTCTTAACGAGCATAGGGAGGGTCTTCTGGTGGGAAGTGCCTGTGAAGCAGGCCAGGTATATAAGGCAGTCCTAAGCAAGAGGCCTGCAAGGGAAATAGAAAAGATAGCCTCCTACTATGATTATTTTGAAATAATGCCTCTTATGAATAACGAGTTTATGATAGATAAACAGATTGTTAGCTCAATTGAGGATCTGAAAAATATAAACAGAGAAATACTGGCACTGGGGAAAAAGCTGAATAAACCAGTTGTCGCCACGGGAGACGTCCACTATATAGAAAAAAATGACAGTGTCATAAGAGATGTTCTTAAGGCAAGTCAAAAATCCTACTCAAAGGACAAGGATAATGGATCCCTATACTTTAGAACAACCTCTGAAATGCTGGAGGAATTTTCATACCTGGGGCAAGAGGATGCCCAGCTTGTGGTTGTTGAAAACACCAATCTTATAGCCGATATGATAGAGGACATAAAGCCGGTTCCTGACGGGACCTATCCTCCCGAAATAGAAGGCTCTGATATAGAGCTAAGGGAGATGTGTTTTGCCAAGGCCAGGAGAATTTATGGCGAAAAGCTCCCTGATATTGTAGAAAAAAGGCTTGAAAGAGAGCTTAATTCCATTATAGGGAATGGCTATGCAGTTATGTATATAATTGCTCAGAAGCTAGTTACAAAATCAATAGAGGATGGCTATCTGGTAGGTTCGAGAGGCTCAGTAGGATCATCTTTTGCAGCCACTATGAGCGACATTACAGAGGTAAATCCCCTGCCTCCCCACTATATATGCAAAAACTGCAGGTATAGTGAATTTATTGAAGACGGGAGCATTGGAGTTGGCATGGACCTGGCTGACAAAAAATGTCCGCTCTGCCAGGAGGACCTGGCCAAGGAAGGCCACGACATTCCCTTTGAAGTATTTCTTGGCTTCAAAGGAGACAAGGAGCCGGATATAGATCTTAACTTTGCTGGAGAATACCAGCCTAAGGCCCACAAATATACGGAGGAGCTTTTTGGCAAAGATTATGTATTTCGGGCAGGCACTATAGGTACAGTAGCAGAAAAGACCGCCTACGGCTATGTAATGAAATACCAGGAAACTCACGAAATCCGCATGAATAATGCCCATACCCTAACCCTGCGTGACAAGAGCACCGGAGTCAAGAGGACGACAGGCCAGCATCCGGGGGGAGTTATGGTAGTTCCAGGCTACAAGGACATATATGATTTCACCCCTATCCAGCACCCGGCGAACGATTCGAAGTCGGGAGTTTTAACAACGCATTTTGACTACAACTCAATAAGCGGAAGAATTTTAAAGCTTGATATTTTGGGTCACGATGTGCCGACCATCATAAAAATGCTGGAGGATATTACAGGAGTAAATGCTCTTGACATCCCCCTTGATGACAAGAAGACAATGAGCCTCTTCACATCTCCGAAGCTCCTTGGCTGCGACCTTTCTGCAATTGGCTGCGAAACAGGAACCCTTGGCATACCGGAATTTGGTACAAGGTTTGTAAGGCAGATGCTCTTAGATACAAGACCGGATACCTTCGCTGAGCTAATTAGGATATCAGGTCTCTCTCATGGTACGGACGTATGGGTAGGCAATGCCCAGGACCTTATCCGAAAAAACACTGCAAGCCTTAAGGATGTAATCTCAACCAGAGATGACATTATGAACTACCTTATTTTAAAAGGCCTGGAGCCTCTTATGGCCTTCAAAATAATGGAAAACGTCCGTAAGGGCAAGGGCCTGACAGAGGACCATATAGAAGCAATGAATGAAAACTCCATACCGGCCTGGTATATTGAATCTTGTCAGAAAATAAAATACATGTTCCCTAAGGCCCACGCATCAGCCTATGTAACGATGTCCTTTAGGATTGCTTACTTCAAGCTCTACCACAAGGAGGCCTTTTATGCCACCTACTTTACAACCAAGGCAGCGGACTTTGATGTAAACATTATATCAAAGGGCATAGATTCAGTCCTTGACAACCTGAAATATATTGAAGCCAAGGGGAACGAAGCCAGCGCAAAGGAGCAGGACCTTGCTACTGTGCTGGAGAGTGCTTATGAGATGTACAAAAGAGGGGTTGAGCTTTTGAAAATTGATATATATAAATCAGACGCCATAAAGTTCAAGGTAATAGAGGGCAAGCTCCTGCCACCACTTATTTCTGTGCCGGGTCTGGGAGAAACCGTTGCAAGAAAAATTCAAGAGGAAGCAGGCCAGGAATTTATTTCTATAGAGGACTTCCGCAAAAAGACAAAGGCCAGTAAAACTGTTATTGAAATGCTGCAAAAACAGGGCTGTCTATGTGATCTGCCAGAGACCAACCAGCTGAGTCTGTTTTAAAGGAGACAAAAATGAGTGAAGCAAAACAAAAAGTCAAATTAATAGCCTATACAAATGAACCTGACAAGGTAGTAACCATGGCTGCAAAGCTATGCTACTCACCAGTGGGAGTAGAAACTATTGGAGAAAACCTAACAGATGACCAGGTAGATAGATTTCTTACCATGCTTGTGAACATTGGCCATGAAAGTCCTGTGGAGCATGTAAGCTTCACCTTTGCCATAGAAGGCATTTCAAGGGCCTGCTCTCATCAGCTTGTCAGGCACAGGATGGCATCTTATTCCCAGCAATCACAAAGATACGTCAGGCTGGATAAAATGCAATACATTATCCCTCCTGCAATTGCTGAGGATGAAGAAATAAAGAAGCAGTATATAAAAATAATGGATGAAAGTCAGAAGGCCTACTCAGATTTAACAAAGGCCCTGATAAAAAAAGGCAGGAGCGAAAAAGAAGCCATAGAGGATGCCAGGTACGTATTTCCAAATGCGTGTGAAACAAAAATTGTGGTTACAATGAATGCGAGGAGCCTCCTTAATTTTTTTGAAAAAAGGTGCTGCCTAAGAGCCCAATGGGAAATAATGGACCTGGCCTACAAAATGCTGGAGGAATGCAAAAAGGTAGCTCCGGTCCTGTTTAAAAATGCCGGACCGTCCTGCTACGGCGGAGTATGTAAGGAAGGGAAAATGTCCTGTGGCAGGCCAGACATACCAAAAGGCCTTATAGAGGCCATGGAATAGGAGACTTATGCAAATAGAAGGAAGAAATGCTGTACTGGAAGCATTAAAAAATAATAGAGAAATAGATACAATCCTTGTAAAAAAGGGAGAATCAGAAGGCTCAATCCAGAAAATAATAGCCATGGCCAAAGAAAGAAAGATAATAGTAAAGACAGTTGATAAAAAAAAGCTTGACGATTTATCTGAAGACAAAAACCATCAAGGAATAATTGCTTTTGTATCCCAGTATAAATATTATGAGCTGGAGGAAGTTCTTGAGGGCTTCAAGGAAGGCCAGGGCTTTTTCCTTGTGCTTGATGAAATAGAAGACCCTCATAATCTTGGAGCCATTATAAGAAGCGCAGAGGGATCCGGAGTTGACGCCATAATAATTCCAAAACGAAGATCTGCCCAAGTAAATGCAACAGTAGAAAAAACATCAGCCGGAGCTACAAGTCTAATGAAAATAGTAAGGGTTTCTAACCTTGTTCAGGCTATTGAAAAACTGAAACAAAAAAACGTTTGGGTATATAGTCTTGATATGGCCGGAGAATCATGCTATAAGACGGATTTAAGGGGCAACATTGCCCTTGTTGTAGGCAATGAAGGAAAGGGTATATCAAGG
Organism: Proteocatella sp.; assembly: GCA_039809675.1. Taxonomy (GTDB): domain Bacteria; phylum Bacillota; class Clostridia; order Peptostreptococcales; family Filifactoraceae; genus JAUNKE01. The sequence goes on along the minus strand of JBDHVO010000047.1, from coordinate 839 downwards.
CTGATAAAAGAAAAAAGTGACCATATAATAAGCATACCTATGAAGGGGCAGATTCAGTCTCTAAACGCCTCTGTGGCAACAGCAGTCATCATGTTTGAAGCAAACAGGCAAAGGGGACTAAATTGAAGCAGATAAGGAGCCAGGTACTCATAATAGACGGCTATAACATCATAAATGCCTGGCATGACATTGCAAAGCTTGCATCTAGCAGTCTGGAGGATGCAAGACATGCCTTTGAAAACATAATTTCTGAGTATGCCTCCTACAATCAAATAGAAACCTATATAGTTTATGATGCCTACAAGGTCAAGACAAGGTCTAATCGAATTGAAAAAATAAAAAATCTCACTATAGTCTTTACAAAAGAAAACCAAACTGCAGACAGCTATATTGAAAAATTTATTCATGATTATAAATACAAGAGACATTCTATAATAAGGGTAGCCACCAATGATTTTACAGAGCAGAATATGGTCCTGGGCAAGGGAGCAGCCAGACTCACAGCCAGAGAGCTTAAGCTGGAGGTAGAAAAATCCAGGACGGACATAAAGAATGACCTCAAGCAGAATATAAGCTCAGAATACTCCCTTGGAAGCAGGCTGGATAAGGAAACCTATGAAAAGCTGGAAAAAATAAGAAGGGGAGAGTAAAAAATTGACTCTTGAAAAGCTGAAAAAAGAAACAGCCAGCAAAAAGGATGATATAATAGTCAGCTTGGCCCAAAAGGGCGACAAGGATAGTCAGGAATATATACTTGGCAAATATAAAAACCTTGTTAAAAACCTTACCAAGGCATATAAAATTGCAGAGGCGTATATGAAGGATATAATCCAAGAGGG
>JBDHVO010000046.1:0-7495 GCA_039809675.1 Proteocatella sp. | reverse complement strand
AAGAAAAAATCTTAGCCTTAAAGCAAACTCTGAATGCCGGAATTAAGAAGGCAGGCATAGTGTTAACCTGTATTATCCTTATAGTAGGGACAATCCTTATGTTAAGCCAGAATGCGGCTATTGACAACTTAAAATTTGAGATAGAGGACATAAATACAAAGCTTGAAAAGGAGAAAAACCTTCTTAAGAGTCTGAACTCAGAAAAGGAAACAGCGTATAAAAGTGAAAATATTGAAAATATAGCCAGATATAATCTGGGGATGGTATATCCTTCAAAGGAGCAGACCATATATATTAATCTGGATTAGAGGCTTTATATGAAAAAAAATAAATTTAAGCACCTAGCGGTATCTCGCTTAAAGCTTATCGGTGTATGCTATCTTTTTTTAATAACCATTCTGATAGGACGTCTTGGGTATATCCAGATGGTAAACCCAGAAAAATATACTGATAAAGCGGTGGTCCAGCAGCTAAAGGATGAGGTTATTCTTCCCAAAAGAGGCACTATAACTGACCGCAATGGGAAGATACTTGCAACAAGCATAAAAACTTATGATCTTATGGTAGAAAAATCCTATGTTGAAGGTCATGAAGAGAAAACAGCAGAATTACTAAACAAGGTTTTGGGAATCTCTGAAGAAAGCTTTAATGAAAAATACAATGACGATTCCAAAAGATTTTATATAGCAAAAAATATTATCCAGGAAAAAGTTGATGAGCTTAAGAACGAGGGGATTAAGGGCATTAAATTTGAAGAAAACTCCCAAAGAGAGTATCCTTACGGGACGTTTGCATCCCATGTTATCGGCCATGTATCAAAGGATAATCACGGTCTTGCAGGAATTGAAGCTTATTTTGATAAAGAGCTTAGCGGAGTGAACGGCAGACGGCTCATTTATAAAGATGGTAAGGAAAGAGAGCTGCTTGATACAGAGGTGAGATATCACGAGCCTCTTGATGGCTACAAGATAACGCTTACAATTGACGAAGTAATCCAAAGGTACGTTGAAAAAGTCACAAATCAAGCCTTTATCGATTCAAACGCAGTCGGGGTGACTTCAATAGTTATGGACCCTAAAACAGGTGAAATTCTTGCAATGGCATCAAAACCTGATTATAATCTCAATAATCCCAGGATTCCTATTAATGAAGAGCAGAAAAAGCAGTATGAAAAGGCTGAGACTGTGGATGAAAAGTCTGCCATAATAAGCAAGATGTGGAGAAATCCGGCGGTAAACGATGTCTATGAGCCGGGCTCAACCTTTAAGGTTATTACTGCTGCAACGGCCTTAGAGCTTGACAAAGTAAGGACGGATGAAGTTTTTTATGATTCTGGATATGTTAAGGTTAATGACCGTATTATAAAAAACTGGACATCAAGGCCTTATGGAGCAATAGATTTTAGAAAAGCTACTGTTGAATCTGTAAATACAGTTTTTGTTGAAGTAGGAAACAGGATTGGTAAAAATGAGTTTCTAAAGTACATACATTCATTTGGTTATGGCCGCAAAACAGATATAGAAATTCCAGGAGAAGCTGCAGGGATTATTTACAATGAGCAAAACCTAAAGCCTGTTGAGCTTGCTACAATGTCCTTCGGCCAGGGAATTTCGGTAACTCCAATACAGATGGTTGCGGCAGCTTCAGCTATTGCGAATGACGGCAAGCTGATAAAGCCGACTCTTGTAAAAGAGATCAGTACAAATGAAGGCAAGGTGGTTAAAAAGAATGAAATTGAGGTTGTTAAAAATCCTATTTCAGCTGTTACAGCCAAGAAGGTAATTGATGTAATGGAGTCGGTTGGAGAATCCTCAATATATGCCCAAATTGATGGTTACCGGATTGCAGGAAAATCAGGAACAGCCCAAAAAGTTGTCGATGGAAAATACGGAGCCTACATTGGATCCTACATCGGGATAGTGCCAGTAGAAGACCCTAGGCTAATAGTTCTTACAATCATAGACCAGCCAAGAAAGGGTACAACCTATGGAGGCACAATTGCTGCTCCTGTAGTTAAGCAGATTATGGAGTATTCTCTTAGGTATCTGGGCATTACACCTGAAAGTGTCCAGGAAGATATAAAAAACAATGACAAAGTGACTATACCTGAAATAAGAAGTCTTACTATCTCTGAAGCTAAGAAGCTACTTAAATCTAAAAATTTAAGATTCAGGCTGTCAAATCCTGAACTAGAGGTAAGAGATGAAGATCAAGTTTCTGACTGTTTTCCAAAGCCGGGAGAAAAAATTGCTCAAGGGACTGAGATAGTCCTATATGTAAAAAACACCCAGGCGGAAGTCGAGGTGCCGGACTTACTTGGTAAAACTATTGATGAAGCTTCAGTGATACTTGAGTCTCTTGGCCTTAAGCCTGCATTTAACGGGACAGGGCTTGTAAAAGGACAAAAGCCGGCAAAAGGGGAAAAAATTAAAACAGGCTCACTAGTGAGCCTGGACTTAGGGGAGTAGATATGGAAAACATTACATTAAGGGACTTGGCAGAATTTTGCCAGGCAAAGCCTTCTGATAACTTAGATTTAAGTCAGCAAGTAGACCTTGTATCTAATGATAGCAGGACAGAAAACAAGAATTGGGTATATCTTGCATTGGAAGGAGAAAGACTTGATGGCCATGATTTTTCTGATCAGGCTTTAAGCAACGGGGCAATCGCCGTTATAGCTCAAAAGAGCGGAGGGAACAAAAATCTCCTGGTTGATAATACCTATATGGCCATAAAATCTATAGCAATGGCTTATAAAAACCGCTACAAAATACCCTACATTGCTGTAACAGGGAGTAGTGGGAAGACTACAACAAAGGATATGATTTACTACGCAGTAAACAAATCAAAAAAAACCTTAAGGAACTTAGGGAATCTTAATAGTGAAATAGGCCTTCCTCTTACAGTGCTGAATCTTGACTCTACCTATGAATGCGCCATACTGGAGATGGGAATGTATAATCTCGGAGAAATTGCCTATCTCGCAGAGATAGTAAAGCCTAACATAGGAGTTATAACAAACGTTGGAATAGCTCATCTTATGAACCTTAAAACAAGAGAAAACATTCTTAAGGCAAAGCTAGAGATTGCAAGTTACATGACGGAAAAAGATTTTCTTCTTATAAACGGAGATAACGACATGCTACAAAAAATAACTAAAGACTCAATGAGGCCGAAAGTATATACATTTGGGATGGACAAAAAAAATGATATTTTTGCAATAAACTATAAAATCGACAACAATAAAACCTTTGTCAGTGCCAGTGTTTTGGGGCAAAAAATTGAGTTTGTAATCCCTACAATAGGGGAACACAATATCTACAATGCCCTAAGCGCCATGGGAGTCTGCAAGCTGCTAGGTCTAGATATGCAAAGCTCAGCACAAGGCCTTTCAGAATATAAGCCATCTAGATACAGAATGGAAAAATCTGAAATAAACAAGAAGCTAATTATAAACGACTGCTATAATGCAAACCCTTACTCGATGAAGGCTTCAATATCAACAATGGATATGGTAACTGCAGGCAGAAGGGTGGCAGTTGTAGCTGACATGCTGGAATTAGGGGAAGAATCGGACAGATATCATTTTGAAATAGGCCAGCTGCTAAGTGAGTATGTGGATGTTATAATTGCAATAGGAGAAAAGGCAAAGTGCTATATCAGCGGGGCCAAAAGCAAAGGCTTTAAAGCAGAAAATATGTATTACTTCAAGACAAATGAAGAAGCTGCTAAAGAAATCAATTCGATTCTGCAGGAAGGCGATGCGGTAATTATAAAAGGTTCAAGGGGAATGAAATTAGAGGAGGTTGCAGATTCAATCTGCTAATTATGTCAAAATATTTATTTATAGGGATATGTTCGTTTATAATAGCATTTGTGGCAGGACCAAAAACTATCCCGGTCTTCAGCAGATTGAAATTTGGCCAGACTATAAGGGATGACGGGCCTGAAACTCATTTGCAAAAAAATGGGACTCCCACTATGGGAGGATTTATATTCATAAGCTCAATACTAATTGCTTCCCTTGCAGGAGTATTTTTTAACCCGGGGATAATAAACGAAGTTGGGTTTGGGATTTTGTCTATGCTTTTATTTGGGCTTGTGGGCTTTATTGATGACTACATCAAAGTTATTAAAAAAAGGTCTCTTGGACTAAATGCAAAGCAAAAAATTCTTATGCAACTGGTGTTTTCTTTTGTTATTGGTCTAATATCAACCCAAATATCTGATCTTGGGACCTCTGTTTATTTGCCTTTTTTGGGGACAGCTCTTAATCTGGGATATGTCTATATACCATTTGTAATGTTTGTTACAATAGCTCTTGTAAATTCAGTGAATCTTACAGATGGCCTTGATGGGCTGGCAAGCACAGTTACTATAATTGTTGCAGCTGCATTTGGTCTGATTGCATACAAAATGAATTACCCTGGAATGGCACTGTTCCTGGTAGCGGTTGTTGGCTCACTTATTGGATTTTTAAGGGTAAATGCTTTTCCTGCAAAAATATTCATGGGGGATACAGGATCAATGGCTCTTGGCGGGGCAATAGCTGCAGCAGCGGTTATAATGAACCTTGAGCTTGTAGTCCCAGTTCTTTGTTTTGTATATTTTATGGAAAGCTTGTCGGTTATAATTCAGGTGCTTTACTTCAAAAAGACGGGAAGAAGATTTTTTAGAATGGCACCTATACATCATCATTTTGAGAAATTAGGCTGGCACGAAACCAAGGTTGTCAAGCTTTTTATAGGGATAACACTTATAATGGGTGCTATTTCAACATGGGGAATTTGGCGGTCATAGGGGGACAATAAGATGGAATTATATGATAAAAGAATAGGCATTATTGGACTTGGGAAGAGCGGTCATGGTCTTGTGACCTACCTTAGCAACAAGGCGTCAAGGGTGATTGCCTTTGATTCAAAAACAGAAAGCAGAGAAAATTATAAGATCTGTGATTACCCCAATGTGGAGTTTAACTTTGGCTCTAATCCATCTGGAGATGAGGAAGTTGATATGGTCATCCTTTCTCCTGGCATCTCCTTGGACCATGGATTTGTTAATAAGTTTATTCAAAGGGGAATTGAGGTAATTGGAGAAGTGGAGCTGGCCTTTAGGCTGGCCCAAGGAAGCTTTGTTGGAATAACTGGAACCAACGGAAAGACAACCACGACTGCACTTACAGGACAAATTTTTAAGGACGCAGGTATTGATGCCCGAATTGTTGGCAACATTGGCAAGCCTATCATAACAGAGGTGGAAAACTCTGATTCAGCTACGGTATTTGTTACAGAGCTGAGTAGTTTTCAGCTTGAAACTATAAAAGAATTTAACTGCAGTGCAGGAGTTATTATTAACATAACCCCTGACCACCTCGACAGGCATAAAACCCTGGAAAATTATGCCAGGATAAAAACCAATATATTTAAAAATCAAACACCAGATGATTTTGCTATTATAAACCTTGACGATAAGCTTTCTTCAGACCTTACTAAGGACCTTGCTTCAAAAAAAATATATGTATCTGTATACCAAACCCCGGATGCAAAAACAGCTGAGAGGGCGATTTTTATTAAAGATGGGAAAATCATTTACAGGAACAAATTAACATCCACAGAAATTATTAAGCTTGAAGAAATATTTATAAAGGGAAGGCATAATTATGAAAACGTACTTTGTGCCACAGGCCTAGCCCTATCATTTGGGATTGAAATATCATCAATTGCTAAAACTCTCAAAGAGTTTAAAGGGGTAGAACACAGGCTGGAATTTGTAAAAGAAATAAAGGGAGTAAGCTACATAAACGACTCAAAGGGAACAAATCCAGATGCCTCTATCAAGGCACTCGAAGCTATTGAAGGCGATATAATACTTATAGCAGGGGGATATGACAAAAAATCTGATTTTAAGGAGTTTGTTAAGGCCTTTGAAAATAGGGTCAAGCTGGCCATAATTCTTGGAGAAACGAAGGAAATCCTAAAATCTGAATTTGAGGCAAGTGGTTTTACAAATTACAAAACAGCTCAAGACATGGAAGATGCAGTAAAGAAAGCTAATGCATTTGCCGAAAAGGGTGACACGGTTCTACTGTCGCCGGCATGCGCATCATGGGATATGTATACAAGCTTTGAGCAAAGAGGGGACCATTTTAAAGCTTTAGTAAATAAATTGGTATAAAAATGAGTAAGATTAAGAAGGTAAAAACAGTTAAAACAGGCATCGACAAAATGATGCTGCTGGCCATAATAGGCTTAGTCGTCATAGGAATTATAATGGTATATAGCTCTAGTTATTTTACCTTTGCCTATGAGACAAACGAGCCAAATCAGCTGCTCAAGAAAGAGCTTGCATTTGCTATAGCTGGCCTGATAGCCATGTATATAGTGAGTCTTTTTGATTCAGGCACTATAAGAAAGCTCGCCCTCCATATTAATATCACTACTGTGTTAATGTACATAGCTCTTGTAACGCCCCTTGGACGCGAAATAAGAGGGGGGCTCAGGTGGATAAGCCTTGGAGGGCAGACAATAATGCCCTCGGAATTTGCAAAATATGCTGCAGTCATTTCTTTGGCCTATGTTCTGACAGCAAAAAAGGAAGAAAAGAATAAAGCAGCATACAGGTTTCTTGTGGCATGCCCCTTTATTTACATAATCGGGACTCTGGCTCAGCCAGATTTGTCATCGGCTATGGTTATCGTGGTTGCCATAATGGCTGTCCTGTTTTATGCAGGCCTCGAAACTTTTTGGATAGTGCTGATGCTATCTTCAGGTCTTGGGTTGGGTATTTTAATGATTATTATAGAGCCCTTTAGAATAACCAGGGTAAAGGTTATGCTTGATCCTTTTCTGGACCCTACAGGCAAGGGCTTTCAGGTTGTCCAGTCCCTTTACGCCATAGCCTCGGGAGGGCTGGGAGGCAAGGGACTTGGTAACGGTATCCAAAAAATGATGTATCTCCCTTTTGCTTACAACGACTATATATTTTCAATTTATGCAGAGGAATTAGGCTTTGTGGGTTGCCTGTTGTTACTTTTGGCCCTGTCAGTTCTCATCCTCAGGGGCTTAAAAATAGCAGCAAATGCACCGGGAAAATTCTCCCTTCTAGTAGCAGGAGGAATTATTACTCTGATTTCAGCCCAGGCCCTTGTTAACTTATATGTGTCGGTATCCCTAATACCAAGTACAGGCATACCCTTCCCTATAATAAGCTATGGAGGGACGTCTCTTGTTACAACCCTGGCGGCGCTTGGGCTTGTTCTGGGGATTTCTAGGCAGGAAATTGAGAAGCTTCCTCGTGCATTTGAGAAGATAGAGAAAAAAGAATACCATTCTTTGGAAAGGCGAATTAAAAACAAATGAAAGCTATAGTTACAGGAGGAGGAACAGGAGGCCATATATATCCGGCTCTGGCTATCGCTGATAAAATCTGCTCTGAATTTGAAAATACACAAATACTTTATATTTGAGCCCCGGGGAGTCTTGAAGAAAAAATTGTC
>JBDHVO010000045.1:0-7631 GCA_039809675.1 Proteocatella sp. | reverse complement strand
AATTATACGCCCCGCTTCTTATTTAGTCAAATTTCTGCTTCCCGGCTTTACATATGGAAGGCCTTCCTTGCAAAGAGGGCATTCTTCGGAGTCAAAGGTTTCTATCTCAAGCTTTACAGAGCTTATGAGGTCTATTTCTGGTTTCTTTGTTGTTCTGTCAATTATTGATGCAAGAGCGATAACCTGACCCCCCATGCTTTCAAGCAGGTCCTTTACCTCCATAGAGGATTTGGCTGTAGTGACAACGTCCTCACAGATTACTATCCTTTGGCCTTCTTTTACCTCAAAGCCCCTCCTAAGCTCCATTTTGCCATCAACTCTCTCTGTAAAAATGGCTTCTTTGCCGAGCTGTCTGCCTATTTCATAGGCTACTATTATACCTCCCATGGCAGGCCCAACAAGTAGGTCTATGTCCATTTCTTTAAGCTTTTCAACTACAGGCTTTAGGATTTGCTCCGCCTTATCCGGGTATCTTAAAACCTTTGCACACTGGACATATTGCTTTGAGTGCTTACCAGATGTCAGCAAAAAATGTCCTTCAAGCAATGCATCACTGTCTTTTAGTATCTGTATCATATCCATTATATTATTCCTCTTATTTCATCAAGTTTTATATTGTTATCCTTTAGGTATTTTTCAAGCCCCTTTATTATTTCAACGCAGGCCATTGGATTTATAAAATTTCCTGTCCCTACCTGGACAAGACTAGCTCCTGCCATAACAAATTTTATTGCGTCGATATGGCTTGTTATACCGCCCATCCCTATTACCGGAATACTGACGTTTTTGCAAACATCCCTTGTCATTCTTAAGGCGATTGGCATTATAGCCGGACCTGAAAGCCCTGCGTAAATGTTGTCAAAAACTGCTTTTTTATTTGCAATATCTATATCCAGGGCATTAAAGGTATTGACCAGGGATAAGCCATCAGCTCCCATAGCCTCTACTGCCTTTGCTACTTCAATCAGGTTGTTGGCATTGGGAGAAAGCTTTACAACAAGCGGGAGGCTTGTTACCTTCCTTATTTCCTTTGTGATACGCTCCGCATCGCAGGCATTTATCCCAAAGGCCATGCCTCCCTGCTTCACATTGGGGCAAGAAATGTTTAGCTCTATTATATCAGCTCCGCTACCATGCTTTGCATGTTCATCAATAAGCTTAACTGCCTCTATATAAGAGTCCATATCAGACCCGCCGACATTTGCAAGGACAAGAGTATTTTTACTTTTCATAAAAGGCAGCTCATCTCTTAGGAAAGCCCTTACTCCCGGATTTTCAAGACCGATTGAATTCATTATGCCCGAGGGAGTCTCAGTTATCCTAATCCCAGAGTTGCCCTCTCTTGGCTCAAGGGTCAGACCCTTTGATGAGATCCCGCCCAGGATAGAAACATCGTAAAAATTGTCAAATTCTCTCCCAAAGCCAAAGGTTCCGGAGGCTCCTATTACTATATTTTTAAACTCTTTTCCAAATACTGTCTGCTTCATTAGTACACCTCACTGCCATGAAAAACTGGTCCGTCCTTACAAACCCTCTTCATCACACCATCAGCCTTGCAGCTGCAAGAAAGACAGGCGCCTACACCACAGCCCATATGCTTTTCCAGGGATACATAGGTATCAGGGTGTTTTTTTGCGGCTATCTCCATCATTATCTCTGGTCCACAGGCAAATACCGCATCATAAGAGTCATAGTCTGGATAATCTGTTACAAAGCCTCCAATGACAAATTTAGCATTTACATCCGAAAAGATTTCTTTAATGCTGGAAATTTCTTTATCAGTATAAAAGGCTTCTCTAAGGCCGATGATTAGGTCAGAGCCTTTATTTGTCTTTCCAGTAAGATGAAGGGGGGCCATGCCTATCCCGCCTCCAAGAAGCAAGAGCCTCTTGTCCAAGGATGGAAAGCCATTTCCATAAGGCCCATGAATAAGTATTTTATCATCCTGTCTTAAATCCGAAAATATAGCTGTCCCTTTGCCCCTTACTGAATATAGGAAGCTTACAGATTTCTCATCCCTATCAAATATACTTATGGGTCTGTAAAGAGTCATATCCGCATTCTTTACCTTTAGCATAAAAAACTGGCCGGCCTTAACATCATAAGTGCCTTCAACCTCCATTAGATAGAGGTCCCAGGCAATTTTTTTATTTGAAAGAATTTTTTGCTCATTTACCTGAAACATTCTCTAAGCTCCTTTGCAAGTGCAGCTGACCTTTGTTCAAGCACTCTTCTGAAATCCCCATCAACATTGGCGGTAATGCCTCTTGAAACGTTTATTACGCCATTTTTGTTATCCTTAACGATTTCTCTGATATCTTCAATTTTTGCCCCCTGGGCCCCGTAACCTGGTATCAATAAAAATGTATCCTTCGTGGCCTCTTTTAATTCTTTGATACTGGAAGCTTCATTTACTCCAATTACAGCCCCAAAAGCTCCAAATTCCGAGCCCGTTTCTTTTATATCACTGTTCCATGTCGAAATCTTTGACAATACATTTTGATAAAGTGGCTTACCCTTAACTAAAAGATCCTGAAAGTCCCTTGAAGATGGATTCGAGGTTTTAGCCAGAATAAAGGCTCCCTTACCCCTACCTGCATACTGGGCGAAGGCGCTTATGGCATCATAGCCCATATAGGGATTTAAGGTTACAACATCTGCTTCAAAATCTCCAGTAAAATGACCCAGGGCATACATCTCGCCGGTAGACCCTATATCTCCTCTTTTTATGTCAGCTATCACATAATGGCCAGATTTTTTTATTTCATCAAGAATGGCTTTGTATGCAAAAAGACCCTGCAGCCCATAACCCTCATAGCATGCAATCTGAACCTTGTAACAAGAAGCATAAGCTTTTGATGCTTCTATGATCTCTTTTGCATAGCTGATAAACTGCTCAGCAAGAGGCAGATTTTTTAATTCAGATGGTATATGACTTTCTCGCAAATCTATTCCTACGCACAGAGGACTCGCTTCTATCGCCCTCTCCCTAATTTTGTCCATTATCATATAATTTACCTCCGGCAATTGTAAATTCTATTATTCCTCTTGTTTCCATTTTGTCAAATGGAGTATTTTTGCTTCTTGTTACAAATTTTTCCTTGTCTATATATGACTTTTTGTCTGAATATATGATAAGGTCGGCCACTGCCCCCTCCCTTATCCTGTTATCGTAACCAAGAATTTCAGAAGGGTTGTTGCTCATAAGCTCTATTTGTTTTTTTATAGAAATATCATTTTCATAAAATACTTTTCTTACCATGGCAAAGGCAGTCTCTATATTGGCAATACCAGGTGCTCCCTTGGCTTTATCCTCATCCTTGTGGGGGGCATGGTCCGTGCCTATTGCATCAACGTCTCCATTTCTTACTGCATCTATTATAGCCTCTTGGTCTTTTTTGCTGCCAAAAGGAGGGTTTAACCTATAGTCCTTGTCATATGCAAATATGTGGTGGGGTGTCACCTCAAAGGTTATTTTTAGACCGTTTTTTCTTGCATCCAGGATGGCCTCTATAGATTCACTTTTACTGATATGACAAAAATGCAATCTGCCTCCTGTTTCTCGGGCTATTTCAATATTTCTTATCACATTTTCAGTCTCAGGTTCATCGTGGTCCATAACTATAAAATCAAGCTGGGCCGATTTTATCAGGGCTTCTCGCATAATTTCAGGCTTGTCTACATTTTTTCCGTCATCTGAAAAAATAAAGGTAGCTTCTCTTAGTTTTTGGTAATCTACATTTTCAGCTCCATTGAGGCCTACAGATACAGCTCCTGCCTGAATGACCTTCAAGGGCAGGTCTTTCATGGCCTCTTGTACCTCATTTATCACATCAAGGCTGTCACATACAGGGTTTGTGTTTGCCATAGCAACTACTTTTGTGTAGCCTCCTTTTATAGCGGCAGCAGATGCTTCTTCATAGGTTTGTTTGTATGAAAGCCCTGGGTTTCTTAAATGGAAATGCAAATCCACAAGGCTTGGAGAAAGATACCTGCCCCTGCCGTCAATAACCCTTATGTCCTCTTTGCTTTCCTTTAAAAAGCTGTCTATCTTTGAAGCCCCTATAAGCCTTATTACACCGTTTTCAACTAAGACATCATTAAGCATATCTGTATATTTATCTATAATATGGATATTTTTTATTAGAAGCATACTCCCTCCTCATTTTCCTTCACAAGGGTCAGGATAAGTGCCATCCTCATAAAAAGTCCATACTTGGCTTGGTCAAAATACTTGGCTCTCTTATCATCATCGACTTCATCAGTAATCTCGTTTACTCTTGGAAGGGGATGCATTACAATCATATCCTCCTTGGCCAGCTTCATTTTTTCAATATCAAGGATATAGTTGTTCTTTAGTCTCTCATATTCCTCCGGGTCATCAAAGCGTTCCTTTTGGAGTCTTGTCATATAAAGAACATCTGCCCTTGCTATGGCATTTTCAAAGTCATCTGTGACCTCATAGGTGCATCCAGCCTCGTCAAGCTCATCAAGCACATCCTTGGGCATCTGGAGCTCAACAGGAGATACAAATATAAAATGATTTCCTTTATATCTCATCATGGCTTCTGTAAGAGAGTGGACAGTTCTGCCCTGTTTTAAGTCGCCTTCCATTACTATTGTAAGATTGTCCAGTCTGCCAAGCTCCGAAGAAATGGTAAGCAGATCCGTCAAAGTCTGAGTAGGATGCTGATTCTTTCCATCTCCTGCGTTTATAAGGGGAACTCGTGAATACTTTGAAGCTTCCATTGGCATTCCTTCAGTAAAATGTCTCATTACTATTACGTTTGCATAGCCAGAAATCGTTCTTATTGTGTCTTTTAAGGACTCTCCCTTCACAACAGATGTGTTGTCTGCTCCTGCAAAGCCTATAACACTGCCACCAAGCCTTTGCATTGCAGCTTCAAAGCTAAACTTGGTCCTGGTGCTGGGTTCATAAAAAAGCGTTGCCAAAACACGCCCTCTCAGGGCGTCAATGTATTTCCCCTGATTTTGCATAATGTCCTTGGCAACGCTGATAAGTGTATCAATCTGTTCGGTATTAAAATCATATATGTGCGTAAGATGCTTCATATTTTCTCCTTGTTAGTCTCACAGTACTAAATTTAAAAGAGTTCCCTAATTCAGTTTATAATATATTAAATAAAGGTGGATGTCAATATTTCAGGCATAAAAAAAGGATACCGCAGTACCCTTAATTTTAATTACTCAGGCTTTGGTGCATCTACTGGACAAACTGATGCACAAGCTCCGCAGTCTATACATGCAGCTGCATCAATCACATACTTAGTATCTCCAGGTGTAATAGCGCTTACTGGACACTCAGGCTCGCAAGCTCCACAGCTAATGCAAGTATCTTCTATAATATATGCCATTGTAGTTCCTCCTTAAATATTTATTACCTGAATTATATCAAATACTTCCAAGCTTGTAAACAGTTTTAGAAAATTAATTTTTGAAACTTTCTTAATGCCGAGTTATTTCAAGCTAACTAATTCCAAGCACTCCACTCAAGTATCTTTTGCAAAATTTAAGTAAATGATAATTTAACTCTTACTGCTTTTATTTGTTTTTCCCCATATATGGCTCCATTTAATAGACTTATTTTTGTCAAAGATTCAGGATTTTGTCTCCCTTTGTCTTTAAGATTTTTGAACATTTTGAATTTAGTGACTTTCAGGATGGATAATACATATTTCACAATTTTAATTCCTAACAAAGTGGTTGAATTAAAGTATTTTTTGGTCTATAATCTAGGTAGGAAAAAGTATTCCTACAAATACTATATTTTGTTAAGGAGTGTAAGAATGGAAGTTAAAAACGCAAAAGAATCTCTAAATCCATTTGAGATTGCCCAAAGACAGGTAAAAAATGCTTGTGACAAGCTTGGAACTGATCCTGCTGTTTACGAAATACTTAAAAACCCAATGAGAGTTTTAGAGGTATCCTTCCCAGTTAGACTGGACAACGGTACAATTAAGACCTTTACAGGTTACAGATCTCAACACAACAATGCTTGTGGTCCATATAAAGGTGGAATCAGGTTCCATCCAGGCGTAAACATGGATGAAGTTAAGGCTCTTTCTACTTGGATGACATTTAAATGTTCAGTAACAGGCGTTCCTTACGGTGGAGGTAAGGGTGGAGTTACTCTTGATCCAAGAGACTACTCTCAAACAGAATTAGAAAGAATCTCCAGAGGGTTCGCTGCTGCTATTGCTCCGGTTATCGGTGAAAAAGTTGATATCCCTGCTCCAGACGTTAATACTAACGGACAAATCATGGCATGGATGGTTGATGAGTACGAAAAAGTTACAGGAGAATATGCTCCAGGAGTATTCACAGGAAAACCGGTAGAGTTTGGTGGATCACTTGCAAGAACAGAAGCTACAGGATACGGTGTTGCTCTAATGGCAAAGGCTGCTCTTGATAGACTTAATATTAAATTTGAAGGCGCAACTGTTGCTGTTCAAGGATTTGGTAACGTAGGAAGCTACACTGCCCTATTCCTTCACAGATTAGGAGCCAAGGTTGTATGTGTATCTGATATCAACGTTACAGTTTACAACGAAAACGGCCTTGATGTTGAAAAAATGTTCGTAGACCCTGTTAAGCCTCTTGCTAACCATGGCTACGGAAAAGAAATCACTAAAGAAGAGTTCTTCGCTCTTGAAGTAGATGCCCTTGTTCCATGTGCTCTTGAAAACCAGATTACTTCTGAGAATGCTGGATCTGTAAGAGCTAAGGTTGTATGTGAGGGAGCAAACGGACCAACTACTCCAGAAGCAGATGCAATCCTTGCTGAAAAAGGTATCATCCTTGTTCCTGATATCCTTGCAAACGCAGGTGGTGTTACGGTTTCTTACTTTGAGTGGGTTCAGAACCTTCAAAGATACAGCTGGACATTTGAAGATGTTCAACATAAGCAAGAAGGCCTTATGTACAAAGCATTTGATGATATCTGGGAGCTTGCAAAAGAGTTCAGTGTAGATATGAGAACTGCTGCCTACATGATGTCAATCAGAAGAATTGAAAGAGCTATGAAGCTTAGAGGATGGTTCTAATATTAGGACCTAAATACAAAAATACCGCCTTGGAAACAAAGCGGTATTTTTTTGCTATTATTTTTCTCTAAGCAAGCCTTAGTTTCTATAATAAAGACCAGGATCAATTCAGTATCCGTGCAGTATCAGTGCAGAATTAATCCGTATCTGTTAATCAGGAACAGGATTAAACTTAGTCTTGCCAACTATTACATCGCTTACAAGAATCCTTATTGTTTTGGCACATTCAGCCCTTGTGACGTTTTCATTAGGAGCAAAGTAGCCATTATCTCTTCCGCCAATAAGGCCGGCCTCTTGAAGATAGGATACGGACTCTCTGGCATAGATGCTTATTTTTTGGGAGTCTTTAAATACAACCTTTGGATACATTGTCGGCATGTAGGTTTTTGCCACAATTTTTGTGTACCTATCCAGTATTACGGCTAATTCCTGACGGGTCACAGTTTTATCGGGTTTAAATGTGCCGTCCTCGTAGCCTTTGATAAGTCCTGTAGAAGACGCCCAGTCTATGGCTTCTTTATAAAGATGACCTTCTGGGATATCAGTAAACTGATTAGACGACAATTT
>JBDHVO010000044.1:0-7831 GCA_039809675.1 Proteocatella sp. | reverse complement strand
TGTTGTCTTGGCATACTTTTCTATGCCTCTGAGTCTTTCTATTTCCCTTCCAAATACAAAGCTGTACGATTTGCCCGATCTTCCGGCCCTGCCAGTACGGCCAATCCTGTGTACATATTGCTCTTCATCCAGGGGCAGGTCGTAGTTAAATACAATATCAACATCACTAATATCAAGGCCTCTTGCAGCAACATCCGTTGCTATAAGGATATCTACATTGCCTTTTTTAAACATTTTCATTACCTGGTCTCTTTTTTGCTGCTTCATGTCGCCATGCAGACCTTCAACCCCGTACCCTCTTGCCTGGATTTCATAGGTTAGATCATCAACCATTTTTTTGGTATTGCAAAATACCATGGTCTTTCGGGAGCTTTCAAGTTTAATTACTCTTGATAAAACCTCGGCCTTGTCTGTATTTCTTACTTTAATGTAATATTGCTCGATTCTTTCAACTGTAACCTGTTTTGCATTTACCCTGATTATTTCTGGATCTCTAAGATATTTTGCAGATAATCTTTTTATTTCATCCGGCATAGTGGCTGAAAATAGCATAGTTTGTCGGTCAGACCTGGTCATGCTAAGGATGCTTTCTATATCCTCAACAAAGCCCATATCCAGCATTTCGTCAGCTTCATCAAGGACTGCATACTGAACCTCATCAAGCTTAATTGTTCTTCTTCTGATGTGGTCAAGAATTCTTCCTGGAGTTCCAACAACTATCTGAACACCTTTTTTAAGATCTCTTATCTGTCTTTCAATGCTTTCTCCTCCATAAACTGCAAGAGATTTTATGTTGGTCTTTTTGCAAAGCAGATTGATCTCATTTGAAACCTGGACTGCCAGCTCCCTTGTAGGGCAAAGTATTAGAGCCTGAATCTTGTTTCGCTCGACATCAAGCTGTTCTACTATAGGAATTGTGAAAGCCATTGTCTTTCCAGTTCCTGTCTGGGATTGGCCTATAAAGTCTATCTTCTTTAGGCCAAGAGGAATGGCCATAGCCTGAATTTGCGTTGGCGTTTTGTATCCTCTTTGCTCCAGGGCGCCCAGGGTTTCATCTGATAACCCAAGGTCTTTAAATTGCATTTCGTTCATAAATTTCCTTTCAATTTCTAATTATATCCATTTAATTTTCTCTCGATTGTTTTTCTCAAGAAATTCGTTGGCTTTTTTAAAATGGCCATTGCCGAAAAAACCTCTATAGCTGCTCAAGGGGCTTGGGTGAGGCGAAGTAAGGACCAGGTGGTTTTCTTTGTTAATATTCTTGCCCTTTGCAATTGCATAGTTACCCCACAGGATAAATACTATAGGTTTTCTTTTATTATTAAGCTCTCTAATGATCGAGTCTGTAAATTCTTCCCAGCCTATATTTGAATGGGAGCTTGCCTGGCCTGCTTTTACTGTAAGGACTGCATTGAGAAGCAAAACTCCTTGTTCAGCCCAGTCACTGAGATTTGTCCTTGTTCTCTTAGCCCCATACTCGTTAAAGAGCTCTTTGAATATGTTGACTAGGGAGGGGGGTGCAGGAATTCCTTCATTAACGCTAAAGGCGAGCCCATTGGCTTGGCCTGGTCCATGGTAGGGATCCTGGCCAATTATTACCACACGAATTTCCTCTGGTGACAATGTTTTAAGTGCCTCAAAAACCTTACCTTGGTCTGGGTAGAGGGTGCAGCATCTGTAATCCTTGTCCACTGTATTTAGAAGGCGAACAAAATAGTCTTTTTTTAGCTCCCTATATATTGTTGGCTTCCAGCCTTCAGAGAGGCTATCGATTTTAAAGCTCTTTATTAAGCCTTCAATCTCTAGTTCCTGGTTCATCTTATCTGCCTCTCTATGGATGTTGGCGTGCCTGATGGGGCTGGCAGGCTTTTTGCCAGGAGGAGATCTCCCCTTTTGCAGGAAAGTTCAATAAGGTCTCCGGCCTTGCCCTTTACAAGAAATTCTCCGATAAAAGGGTCAGATCCATATTCGTTAATGGGAGTTTTTAAGATGTTTTCAATAGAAAACTCCTCGCGGATTTTCTTGGGGCCAGCTTCATAATTACAAAGCTTTTTTAGATAAAGCTCAATACTGCTATATGCTTCATCTTTTGTCTTTTTTAGAGAATTCATTTTTAGCTTTTCAAGAAGAATTCGGTTTGGTTCTATATCTGATTCTTCAAGACAGTTAAGTATAACATCATTTAGCGTTTTTTTGCCTAAAATAATATTAATTTTTTCTTTTTGAAATTCAATCTCTTCTTCCTTTGAGCCGTTTTTCATGGTAAAGCTTGTAAATTCAGTGTCTATTTCTTGGGTAAAGAACAAGTAGTAGCATAACATGGTTATTCCTATTTTGTTCTTTATCGAAATATTTTTTCTGATTAATTTAAAGAGCTTTTCCGCTTCTTCAATGGCTTTTTCGATATTCTCATTGGTAATAATCAGCGGAATCAAAGATGAGGTGATGCTTGCAAAGTTTTTTTTCACAAGATATCTATATAGCTTTATTTCATTTTTGTACCTGAAGCCGTCAACGACTACCCTGTGCTCATTTTTTATTGGCACAAGACTCCTTGTGGTCATAAGCATAATTTCTTTGTTTCCGTAGATATAGGTGGTTTCAAAATGTTTTAGGGTATCCATATTTCTCCAAATAAGAAGCAGGCGTAAGCCTGCTACTACATCTTTAGAGGAGCTTCCATACCCAGGAGGTATAAGGCGTTATGAATTCCATTCTTAACACTATCTACAAGAGAAATAAATGCCTTTTGAATTTCCTCATCTTCACTTAAAATACGATTATCATGGTAAAACTTATTAAATGCCTGGGAAAGATCCAAAGCAAATCTCGCGATATGGTGGGGTTCGTTTCTGTTTAGGGCTCTCATAAGAACATCATCAAAGGAGGTTAGGACTCTGACAACTTCTATAGCATCCCCATTTTCTGCGATTATTTTATAGTCTATTTCTGTAGAAGGCTTGAATTTTGATTTTTCGATAAGAGAGGAGCATCTTGCATGGGTGTACTGTACATAGGGTCCTGTTTCTCCTTCAAAGCTGAGGGTTCTCTCCCACGAAAACTGATAGTCCTTAATGCGGCTGTTTGAAAGCTCCTGGAAAACTATCGCCCCTACTCCAACCTGTTTAGCAGTTTCTTCAATGTTGTCTAGATTTGGGTTTTTTTCTATAATAATATCTCTGGTCTGGTTTACAGCCTTGCTGAGGACATCCTCCAAAAATACTACCCTGCCACTTCTTGTTGATAAGGTTCCATCTTCGAGGGATACTGTTCCAAACTGAACATGGATACAGTCCTTGGCCCATTCATAGCCCATAAGCTCAAGAACCTTCTTCCATTGTCTAAAGTGGAGCTCTTGGGGAGTTCCAACAACATATATGTTTTTGTAGAAGTCATAGGTCTGTTTTCTGTATATAGCTGCTGCGATGTCCCTTGTGATGTAAAGAGTTGAACCGTCTTTTTTCATAATAAGGGCAGGTGGCATGCCATATGGCTCCAGGTCAACAATTTTGGCCCCCTGAGAATCCTTTAGGATTCCTTTTTCTTCCATAAGTTTTATAGCCTCAGGCATTTTGTCAGAATAGAAGCTCTCGCCAGCCAGGGAATCAAATTTTATGCCTAGCATGTCATAAACCCTGTTGAATTCTTTGAGGGATACATCCCTCATCCACTGCCAAAGCTCAGTGGCTTCATTGTCGCCTTCTTCAAGCTTTTTGAACCAGCTTCTGGCCTCATCTTCAAGCTCAGGCTTTTCTTTGGCCTCTTTGTGAAATTTAACGTATATCTTCAAAAGCTCATTAATTGGGTCTTTTTCTATAGTTTCTCTATTTCCCCAAGCCTTGTAAGCAACAATTAATTTGCCAAACTGGGTCCCATAGTCTCCAAGATGGTTTATGGCAATAGCATTGAAGCCCATGAAATCATACAGTCTGAATAAGGAATGACCGATAACAGTAGTTCTAATGTGCCCAATGTGGAAGGGCTTGGCTATATTTGGAGAAGAAAATTCTACAATAGTGTTTCTTTTATTTCCAAAATCAGATCTTCCAAAATTGCTGTTTTCAGTTATAGCTCTTGAAACAACGCTTTTTGCCCAGGTTTCTCTGTTGACAAAAAAATTGATGTAGCCACCAAGGCTAATGATTTTTTCTATAATGGCTGGCTTATCAAGCTTTTGTGCAAGCTCCTCAGCAATAATATTTGGAGATTTTCTGAATATCTTTGATAGCTTGAAGCAAGGGAAGGCATAATCCCCCATTTCTGTATTCGGCGGAAGTTCAATCATTGCTTCTATTTCAGTTAAATCTATATCGTTAATTTCAGTTTTTAAAAGCTTGGCAATATCATTTTTAAAATTCATAGCCCCTCCTGTACATAATTTCCGGTAATCGTAGTTCCGGTCATTTTATATTGTGCTAAGCCTAGTGCTTATTATAATTTCAAGAATATCAACCCTTATTATACCACAGATAACTTAAGTTTTTAAGGAATTTCACTTTTATTAAACAAATTATTTTTATGAGTCGTAGGCTACTTCTTTGAGAAATAAACCTTGCGCAGGAGCAGTAGGGCCAGCCCTTGCCCTGTCTTTTGACTCAAGAATTTCTGGTATATTATAGACCTTGCCCTTACCGATTTCAATCAGGGTACCTGAAATTATCCTTACCATATTGTACAAAAAGCCGTTGCCACAAATTTCAATTTCTATAATGTCGTCTTTTTTATTTATTTCAAGGCTATAAATTTCTCTCACAAAATTTTTTGCAGATGAGCCTTCTGTTTTGAATGCCGAAAAATCATGCAGACCAACAAAGGCTCCAGATTTTTCCTTCATTTTTTCTATATCAAGGTTGGCTTTGACAAAATAAGCCCTGCCATCTTCAAAGGCTCTTTTCACTTGGCCAGTTTGGATGCGATAAAGGTAGGTCTTTTTCTTTGCTGAGAATCTTGCATGAAATTCAGGCTCTACCTCTTCACTTGATAAGACTCTTATATCTTCTGGCAGATAATGGTTCATGGCATGCATTATTCTTCCCGGGGGTATTTTTGTGAATATTTCGAAATTTGCAACCTGACCAAGGGCATGAACACCTGCGTCCGTTCGCCCTGATCCGATTATTTCTGGTTTTTGGCCTGTGACCTTAAAAACTGCCTCTTCAAGCTCCTCCTGAATGGTCTTACCGTTATCCTGTTTCTGCCATCCTGAATAATGACTCCCTATATATTCAAGCCTAATTCTTATGTTCATTTCCGCTTTTCCTTTGTGAATATTCCAATAAATCCATATTTTCTTGTTATTTTATAAAAGAAAACGATTTTTTACATATTTTTATTTGATTCGCTATTGCAATTGTCATAATTTTGTAATACAATAAAAACAGAAAATCAATTGTAAGGGGGGATTTTATTGGCAGCTCGCTACTTGTTATTGTTTGCTTTACTTCTTTTGTCAGTTCGTGTAATGTATTTTATGTATGTACATATCTTGACTAATCAAATTAGTGATCTTGATGTTGGGTACCAGCCTATGAACCACAGGGTTTCCCATGGAAGACAGGACCTTGCCGCTTCTAATTCGGCAAGAGTATCCCAAAACACTGGTGCAAAAAGGCATTCGAGTGTTTTGTCAAGAACATCTCCCTCATATTCAACATATAAAAGAAAACTTGCAAAATAATTTTGAAGACCCTGGCGTGCCAGGGTCTTCATTTTTCTATTCTTCGTCTTCCTGTGACGTCTGGTTTATAGGTTTCATAGTCGGGAATGGAATTACATCTCTGATAGATGATGAATTGGTCAGTAGCATTATGACCCTATCTATTCCAATTCCGAGTCCACCCGTTGGCGGAAGGCCTACCTCTATTGCGTTTAGAAAATCCTCGTCCATTTCATGGGCTTCGTCATCTCCAAGCTCCTTTTGCTTCATCTGGTCTTCAAATCGTCCTCTTTGGTCGATTGGATCATTTAGCTCAGAGAAAGCATTGGCAATTTCCCAGGTGTTTACAAAGGCTTCGAATCTATTTGTAAGCCTTGGATCATCTGGATTTCTCTTTGATAGAGGAGAAATCTCAACTGGATGATGGGTTACAAAGGTTGGCTGGTCCAGGTGCTCTTCACAGAATTCCTCAAACATCAGGCTTATTATGTGGCCTCTTGTCATAGTAGCCGGGGTAAGGTCTATCTTGTTTGCCTTGGCTACTGCAACTGCCTCTTCATCGGTGCTAATATTGTTAAAATCAACCCCAGTATATTCTTTGACCGCATCAATCATGGATATTCTTCTCCACGGAGGAGTAAAGTCAATTTCTTTGCCCTGATAATTTACGATTTTGCTGCCTGTTGCTGCTTCAGCCATGTGAGCTACGATATTTTCAGTAAGCTCCATGATTTTTTTGTAATCAACATAGGCCCAGTAAAGCTCCATAGCAGTGTATTCCGGATTGTGCTTTATAGACATTCCTTCGTTACGGAACATCCTGCCAATTTCATATACTTTTTCAAAACCTCCAACTACAAGCCTTTTTAAATACAGCTCGTTGGCTATTCTTAGATACATATCAATATCCAGGGTATTATGGTGTGTTACGAAGGGTCTTGCATTTGCCCCTCCTGCAATTGTATTTAGAATAGGCGTATCCATTTCAACAAAGCCTCTTTGGTCAAGGTAGTCTCTCATAGCCTTGATAGCCTTGTTTCTTGTAAGGAAGGCTTCTTTTACTTCCGGATTTACAATCAGGTCAACATACCTTTGTCTAAACCTCATATCCTGGTCTTTTAGGCCAGCATGCTTGTCTGGCAGAGGCTGAAGGGATTTTGTAAGTAAGACTACCTTGTCAGCTCTGACTGATATTTCTCCTTTTTGAGTTTTAAAGACTGTACCATGAATTCCAATTATGTCTCCAATATCATAGGTACTAAAGTCCTCATAGGCTTCATCGCCGATTCTGTCTTGACGAACATATATCTGGGCTCTGCCTTTATAGTCCTGAATTGTGGCAAAGCTTGCTTTTCCATGCTCTCTGAACAAAACAATCCGGCCTGCAAGAGCAACCTCTTTGCCATCCAGGTCGTCAAATTTGTCTAAAATATCTGTAGAGTAATGAGTAAAATCAAAGCTTTCATTTTTGAATGGATCTTTACCTTCGTTTTGAAGTTTTTTTAGCTTGTCAATCCTTATCTGGACTAACTCATTCTGATTAGTTTCCATTTTCCCTCCCACTACCAAAAATACTATCTGGTTATTTCCAATATTTTTATTTTTGCTGTACCAAAAGGCACCTGTACTGACAGTTTGTCTCCTACTTTGTGGCCCAAAAGAGCTGCGCCAACAGGAGATTCATTTGATATTTTGTTTAAGGCAGGATCTGCTTCAGCTGATCCAACAATGGTGTAGGCCTCCACTTCGCCTTTTTTCATGGATGGATCCTTTATTTCTATTTTTACACTGGTGCCGACACCTACTATATCGTCATCCAGACCTGAATCTTCAATTATCCTGGCTGACCTTAGCTGACTTTCCAGCTTATAGATCCTCTCTTCCATCTGGGCCTGCTCATTTTTAGCTTCATCATATTCTGCATTCTCAGATATGTCCCCAAAAGAAATAGCTACTTTAATTCTCTGGGCAACCTCTGCCCTTTTAACAGCCTTCAGATAGTCTAGCTCGTCAACAATTTTGTTGTAGCCTTCTTTTGTTAATAGAATTTCTTTGTTATCCATTCTTCCTCCGATAATACGTTCTGATATTCCTGACTTGCCAATTTATATATTCCAATAATTATACAGAATTAACCATCTTGTGTCAAGAAATTAATCATTTACTTGTTTATTT
>JBDHVO010000043.1:0-7857 GCA_039809675.1 Proteocatella sp. | reverse complement strand
CTATTGTTCTGAGCTGAACCCCTGCTATTACAGCAGCTGCCCCCGTTTCATGCTGAACTATATGGCAGTCCTCGGCAAGAATCACTTCATCTCCCCGCTTGCAATGTGTAAAGAGGGATAACTGGTTGCCAAAGGTCCCACTTGGCACAAAAAGGGCGGCTTCCTTGCCACACAAATCAGCCATATATTCCTGGAGATTGTTTGTTGTTGGGTCAGAGTTATATACATCATCCCCGACTTCAGCCTTGTACATGGCCTCTCTCATTCTCTGGGTCGGTTTGGTAACAGTATCACTTCTAAAGTCAATTTTTTTCATATACCCTCCTATTACTATACAACTGTATATACCTAATTTGTCTGCCCTACCTTGCTAACTGCTTCTATAAGCAGCCTAAGGGCCTGGTTTGCGGCGTAGTCTCTTATATGCTGGCGGCTGCCCTCTACTTCATATTTTGCTGCAAGAGTCTCAGTCCCAAGGCTTAGGCCTATGAAAAAAAGCCCTCTTTTGTTGCCATCAGAATCATAGGCAGCTGGCCCAGCTACTCCTGTTGACGATATACCTATATCTGCCTTAAGATTCCTTCTTACTCCCTCAGCCATCCTGGTGGCAACCTCGTAGCTTACAGGACTAAAGCGCTCAATTACCGATTTTTCAATGCCAAGTCTTGATATTTTAGACTCATTACTATAGCTTATTATTCCCTCAAGAAAGACCTCACTTGCACCACTTATTTCGCATATTTTTGAGGAAATAAGCCCTCCAGTCAGAGATTCAGCCACTGACAGGGTTAGCTTCTTTTCCTTAAGCAGCTTTACTGCTTCAAGCTGCAGGTTTAGTTTTTCCATAGGCCTCCTGTTTCTTAAACGGTATGTTTTCCTGCAAAAAAGCTCCTTATAGCCTTTGGCCATACAGGAGCATAATTTTAAATATTTTCTGGCAGCTTAAAAGAGCTTTTTAAGGCCACTGTCCTGTTAAAAACAGGTTTTTCTGTTTTATTTAGCTTTGAATCTGCCGTAAAGTACCCATGTCTAAAGAACTGAAATTTATCCATCGCCTTTGCTTCCCTTGCAATTGGCTCTATGAAGCCCTCAACCCTCTTTAGAGAGTCCGGGTTGACCTTATCAGAGCCATCCATATATATTGGTTCAAACAGTCTGAATTCAGCAGCTACAGCACTCTTTGCCTCTACCCAGTGAATAGTCCCTTTTACCTTTCTTTCTGTAAAGCCTGTGCCGCTTTTGGTTTTAGGATCATAGGAACAGTGGATTTCAGTTATCTTGCCCTCTGCATCTTTTATCACTTCATTGCATTTTATAAAATAGGCATTTTTTAGCCTTACCTCGTTGCCAGGGTAAAGTCTATGGTATTTTGGAGGCGGAACTTCCATGAAATCATCTCTTTCAATATAGATTTCTCTTGAAAATGGCAGTTTCCTAATACCCATATCAGCCTCTGCATCAGGGTTGTTCTCAACATCAAGGTATTCAACTTGATTATCAGGGTAGTTGGTGATAACAACCTTGAGGGGGTCCAAGACAGCCATAAGTCTTGGCACCTTATTAATAAGATCCTCTCTTATGAAATGCTCCAGATAATTTTCATCAACTACGGAGTTGTTTTTTGCAATTCCAATAGCTCTAACAAAATCCTTTATTGCTTCAGGAGTATAGCCTCTCCTCCTAAGACCTGATATTGTAGGCATCCTTGGGTCATCCCAGCCATCAACAACCTTGTCATCAACTAATTTTTTTAGTAGTCTTTTACTCATCACAGTATTGGTAATGTTTAGTCTTGCAAATTCTATCTGCCTTGGCTTACCCTCAGTCTCTGTTTCTTTGACAACCCAGTCATAAAAAGGTCTATGGTCTTCAAATTCAAGGGAGCAAAGCGAATGAGTTATTTTTTCTATTGCATCCTCAAGAGGGTGGGCATAGTCATACATAGGATAAATTACCCACTTGTCTCCTGTGTTGTGGTGGTCTGCCTTCAGTATCCTATAGATTACAGGATCACGCATATTCATATTAGGTGAAGCCATGTCAATTTTTGCCCTTAAAACCTTTTGCCCTTCATCAAATTCTCCAGCCTTCATTTTTTCAAAGAGGTCAAGGTTTTCTTCAATTGACCTATCCCTATAAGGGGAGTTTTTGCCTGGCTCCGTTAGAGTTCCTCTGTACTGTCTTATTTCTTCACCAGTAAGGTCATCTACGTAGGCAAGGCCCTTATTGATCAGCAGAATAGCCTTTTCATACATATAGTCGAAGTAGTCTGATGCCCACAGAAGCTTGTCCCATTGGAAGCCAAGCCACAAAACATCCTCTTTAATGGCATCAACATATTCTTCTTCTTCCTTTGCCGGATTCGTATCGTCAAATCTCAGGTTTGTTGTGCCTTTGAATTCTTCCGCCATATCAAAGTTTAAGGTTATTGCCTTTGCATGACCAATATGGAGATATCCGTTTGGCTCTGGAGGGAACCTTGTAATAATAGGGTCTGTAAGCCCGTTTGCTATATCTTCCTCTATAAATGTCTTTATAAAATTATTTGACATGGGTTTTTTGTTTGTATTTTCCATAAAGCCTCCCTAATCCGATATTTTTTTTAATTTAAATTTTAGGTAGTCTGCAGATACCAAATGATACTGTGTTCCGCCTTTATCCCCTTCATAAAGGCTTTTGAAGGATTCAAGGCCGTGGAGGTGGCCATATACCATATGGTTTATGTTATTATCCCCTATTATAGCAGTAATATCTGTAGATTGACCGCTTTCATCAACGGGGGGGTAATGCATAGCCACTACTCTTAAACGGTCTTTCCCATCAGGAGTAAAGGAGGCAAGAGACATAAGAAGCCTGGCCTTCTCCCTTTCAAAGACCTTCCTGTCTTCATCAGAAAATTCATTGCTACCTGGTATCAACCAACCTCTTGTTCCAAATACAAGGTATTTTTCGTCTGCATAGTGGTTGTTATGCAAAAAAAACATTTGAGGTAGGGCCTTTTTCATTTTGCTAATAGACTGCCACCAGTAATCATGGTTGCCCTTAAGGATTATTTTTTTGCCCGGGAGAGCATTTATTTCCTGCAGGTTCTCCATAGCTTCTTCAAAGTGCATGGCCCAAGATGTATCTCCGGCAATTATGACAAGGTCCTCATCTTTTACCAGGTCAGTCCAATTTTTAAAAATTTGCTGCTTGTGGTCTATCCAGCCAAATATGTCCATAGGCTTCGAATTTTCTGGCGAAAGATGGAGGTCTCCTATTGCATATAGTGCCATACTACTCCTTATCTTTTCCCTTTGCTTTATTTACCAAACGGTCTATCCTCTGCTGAAGTATCCCAAGACCATCCATGCTGTCCATTGAATTTATCACATCAAGCTGCTGCTGAAGGAGGATTGCATCCTTGTCGTAGCCCATTTTATGAAGCATTCTGATACTGTCCACCGCATCCTTTACGGCAGCGGATTTTTGTGTGAAATGAACCTGAGCTCGGACTATTTCTTCTCTTATTTCGCTCATTTCGTTGTCCAGGGTGAACGCTGCGTCAGCTGCTCTTTTAAGCCTTGAGCGAAGATCATCAGGCAAATCCTTATTATATTTGTAGTTCAGTGAATGCTCTATTGTCGCCCAAAAATTCATGGCAAGGGTTCTTATTTGAATTTCAGCCAGGATTTCCTTAGCTCCCTCAATTGTCTGTACAGTATATTTTACTATCACGTGGTAGCTCCTATAGCCGCTTTCCTTCGAGTTTTCTATGTAATCCTTAACATAAAGAATCTCCATATCTGTCCTTTGCTGGATTAGGCCTACTACAGTGTAAATGTCGTCCACCAGCTGACATACAACTCTTATTCCGGCTATGTCTTCCATCTGCTCCGTGATTTTATCAAAGGGGATATTTAGTTTTTTGGCTTTATCAAGAATAGATGTAACTTTTTTAATACGTCCTGTAACAAACTCGACAGGTGAATATTCTCCTCTGCTTTGGTATTCTTTTCTTATACTTTTTAGTTTGCTCTTTAATTCCTCAACAGCCACCTCATAAGGCAGCAACAGGTCTTTCCACTCTCTGTATTCCATAATCAGCCCCCAGTAAAATTATTTTTTGTGGTAGTATATCTTCCCGTCTTTGCATTCCAAATCAATTTTCCCTTCATTTGAAAGCTTTGCAATGTAAGAGCCTACCGTTGAATTATTATAATGGTAAGTTGTATAGTTGTACTTTATATTATTTTTTATCATCAAATTTGATAAGATTTCTTCCCTGGTAGATGGCTTATCCAGTATGTTTATTATATCATTTTCATATCTAAGCAGTACCTCAAGATTTTTGTCAACAATGCCTTCTATTTGGGCTTTAGTGTATATGGCTTTGGCGTGACCAATAACCCCATATTCAAAATCCATGGCTTGGATTTTTTTGAGGGACTCCTTATGCATTTTTATATCGAACAAAAACGGCATATCATAAGTATCTATTATACTGCTGTCCAAAACAGCATCTCCCATATAGCATACCCTATCAGGAGTCATTACGAGTATCTGGGACGAAGAATGTCCAGGAGAATGTATTATGGATATTTTTTCACCCTTTATCTCAATGTCCCTGTCTACGACAATATCTACCCTGTAATCCCCTACACAAAGCTCTTTACCTGTAACACCATGGTTTTTTCTTCCATAAAAGCTTGGCATAGAGCTTGAAGTCATGTAGGCCATTCCAAGATAAAGATTTTCAATATAAGGCTTGGCCAGGGGATGGGCTATCAGCTTTATTTGAGGATTGGTCTCCTTAAGTCCTGCATAAGCTTCAAAATGATCGAAATGCTCGTGGGTAGCAATCATATAGTCTGGTCTTTTACCTTGCTTTTTTAACATTGAAGCTATTCTAACTCCCCTGTTAACAGAATGTCCCGCATCTATTAAAAGCACAGAGCCATCCAAAAATTCATATACTCCTGTGTTTGTACCACCTTTAATATAAGAGCTTCTGCCTTTAATATTACCTATATCCATATCCTGCTTCTTTCATTGATTAACTTCTTCCAAAACATAATTATACCAAATTTACATCTTATTTGCTATAATTAAAAGTATATTAAGAAACAGATTTCAAATGGAGGACTTTATGAGAAATACTTATGCCAAAATTTTTACTTTAAAAGGCTATTATTTTACAAAGGAATATAATAAAACAAAAAAAGGAAAGCTTTTAGTGAGAGAAATCCTTGAAGAAACTGTTAGAAAAACCTTTAAAAACGGCAATTGTGATATAGAGGTGCTATTTGAAGAAACAGGAAAGCTAATCCTTATAACCCCTGATTCCCCAGAGGAGGATATCGAAAAATACCTGGGCAAAAAATTTATCCCTTAAGCTCCTGGTCCTGACATGGCCTGTTACAAGGCCAAAATCAAAATTGGAGGGGCTAGGCACATAGACCGGCAACAAATCCAGGCTTCAGGCAAGCTGATTTGTTGGCGGTTTATTTAATAATCGGAAATTTTCTGATTAGATGAGTATTTTTTTGTTTTATGGGTATAAGCCATAGACATATGTTTTACTATCCTAATTTAAAGAAGTGGAGGTAAGAAAATGAAAAGAAAGCTGTCCTTACTTTTAATAGTTTCCCTTTTTATAGGGATGCTATTTCCTGCAAATTCGTTTGCAGCAGTTGCCGACTATGTTTCCTTGGGTGATTCCAATGCTTTTGGCTCTGGACTTGTCAGCGAGGGTCCCCCAACTCCACCTAATTATTTCCAGTTGTTCTCTAACTACTTAGATGCAAAAAAGGGCTACACCGCCATGAATATTTCTTCCGATGGAGAAACTACAGCCAGCCTCTTCAATGATCTGACATCAGCTAATCTTCAAAACGCCAAGGTCATTACTCTAAGTATAGGAGGCAACAACCTGCTTGGTCCAGTGCTGCAAGCAATCTATGGTTACTACAGCGCAGCTCCTCATTACGTTGACCCAAGTCTGCCTGGTGATGCAAAAATGGCTGCTTTGGTTCAGCACATCAATGCTGATCCTGTATATTGGCAGTACGTACTGTCTCAGCTCGTGGTCTCTGCAAAGTCAGGTGGAGCTCTCAATAAGGAGCTTCAAAAGGGTGTTCAGAAAATCCTTGCTGACTGGCCATTAATCATGAAGCAGATCAACTCCTTAGCTCCCAAGGCCCGTGTCTATGTATTAACAATTTACAACCCTCTCTTAAAGGATAAGACCCTAGGCCCAATATTCCAGACCCTGCTCCTACCAGCTAACTCCATGATTCGTTTGACTCCTCTAAAGTATAAAAATGTGTCTGTAGTAGATACAAGCCTTTTATTTATGCTTAATCCTTCTGCTTTGAGCTTTAACATGGCAACTTATCCAGTTACTCCTGAATCCATTGACCCTCACCCAACTAAAACTGGACACAAGCAAATTGCCGATACTATGATTCTTTTGGACAGGCTGAAAAAATAATCCCCTAGATTAAATTATTTTGAAGAATAAGCCAGAGGACCCTTCATTTGTTGCCGGTCTTCTGGCTTTATTGTGACATACCCTTTTATTTTCGGTTTTCTTTTGCAGGCCTAATCCAATAATTTGCCGAAGCTTTCTTCCATCATGGCCCTATGGTAATATTCATTGGTCCTTTCAAACCTCTTATTAAAGTCCATATTCTTCAAAATATAAGATACTTCTGTAATGTCAGCCACCTCCCCTGATTTTCCCCTTACCCAGATGTTGTTGTTCTTTATATCATAGATGGGAATTTTGACCTGGTCTTTTATATATGAATACTCTTCTTCCCACTTTACTTCCTGGTGGCCCCTATCCCTTAGCCTCTTATTTAACAGGTCTTCCAAGGTTTGCCCAGACCTATCCCTGTACCTTTGAAATTTCTTTCTATCTATAAGGGCCTTGCTGAGGCTTGACAAAATATAATCACTGCTATAGCGCCACATGGAGATATGGTACATTAAAATATTATCATCTAGCTTTAGGTAGTCCTCCAGGCTCACGTCTTTTTTGAGTATCTTTTCTATCAGCTCGTCCTTGTGGTCCAGCCTTCCTTCCCTATCAAGTTCTCTGGCCCTTTTGAATATTTTTAGGATTACATTCTCCAGCTGCCTTTTCAGAGGGTGCTGGTAGACCTCCTTGTGCATATAGAACCTGGCCATTACATATTCTTCTATGGACGACAAATATTTTTCACTTACACATATCTGAAGCCCAGAGCCTATTTTTTCTATCTCTACGGCCTCTATGAGTCTATTTATATCATACATACCTGTATTTACTCCCGTAAAATAAGAGTCTCGCAGAAGGTAGTCCATTCTGTCGGCGTCCATTTGGGAGCTAATAAGCTGGTGGATTAGCATATGGATTGTGTCCCTTTGGGCCTTAGGTTCGCCTTCAAATATCTCCACAAGCTTATATAAAAATTTTGACCCGAAATTCTTTACTATGGCCTGGTTGATTTCTGTGTCTTGGCTTTTTAGTATCCGTATAGTCCACTCTTCATGAGAGCCTGCTCCAAGAATATGCTCAAAGGTATGGGAGAAAGGGCCATGTCCAATGTCATGGATTAGGGCTGAGCAAAGGGCCAGGTCCCTTTGTTCTCTTGAAACCTCAACCCCGTGCTTGCCAAGAGCCTCCTCTAGCCTGGCAACAAGCATTTTCATCACATGGTAGGTTCCTATGCTATGGGAAAACCTTGTATGGCTTGCTGTTGGAAACAAGAGATATTCGCAGCTAAGCTGCTTAATCCGTGCCAGCCTTTGAAATTCGATAGTGCTTATTATTTCAAAAAATCTTTCTTCAAACTTTATATCAAGATGGATGGTATCTCTTAGGGTGTAGGT
>JBDHVO010000042.1:0-7905 GCA_039809675.1 Proteocatella sp. | reverse complement strand
CTAATCAGGCCGCCAGGCCCCTCTTTTATCTTTCACCTGTCACCTAACCACTAATCAGGCCGCCAGGCCCCTCTTTTATCTTTCACCTGTCACCTAACCACTAACAACTAACCACTAATCAGGCCGCCAGGCCCCTCTTTAACCTGTCACCTAACCACTAACCAACTAACCACTAATCAGGCCGCCAGGCCCCTCTTTTGCCTAACACCTAACACCTAATCAGGCCGCCAGGCCCCTCTTTTGCCTAACACCTAACACCTATTCAGGCCGCCAGGCCCCTCTTTTGCCTAACACCTGTCACCTAACACCTAACACCTAATCAGGCCGCCAGGCCCCTCTTTAACCTGTCACCTAACACCTAACACCTAATCAGGCCGCCAGGCCCCTCTTTTGCCTTTCACCTGTCACCTAACCACTAACACCTAACACCTATTCAGGCCGCCAGGCCCCTCTTTTGCCTAACACCTAACACCTAACACCTATTCCTCCAGCATCTTCACCAGCCAGGGAATATTTAGCTCAAAGCACACTCCCAGCCTCTGGGGCAGGCCTTGGTCATGGCTTTGCTTTATGGTCCTGTAGGTGAATTCCGCTGCAAGGTCAGCGGCAGCTTCCATACTTTTACCCCTTAGGACTGCAGCCGTAAATACGCTGGCAAATATATCTCCTGTGCCGTAATAGTGGCCCTTGATCCTTGGTTTTTCGCTATAGGCTATAGTATCTTTTTTTCCATTGTAGGAGGCACTGCCGCAAAGGCCATCCATGGAGCTTACCCCTGTAATTACAATGTTTTCATTTTGAAATTCCCTATATAGGCCCCTGGCAAGCTCAAGGATGTAGTCCTTGTCAGAGTCCTTGTCCTCGTAGGGTCTCCCCAGCAAAAATGCCGCTTCTGTCAGGTTGGGCATTATTATATCTGCTTTCATGCACAGACTCCTCATGGCCTTGATCATTTCTTCCGTTATGCCCGAATAAAGTCTTCCCTTGTCACCCATGACAGGGTCGATAATTACAAGGGCATCTTTTTTGGCCAGGCCCAGAGCTTTTTCTACCTCCTTAACCTGGCCTGCAGAGCCCAGGTAGCCTGTTTGGACTGCGTCAAATTCAATACCTTCCCTGGCCCAGTGGTCTGTTATTTTTCCCATTTCTTCGGTCAGATCCAAAAATGTGAAGTCCTTAAAGCCTCCGGAGTGGGTGGACAAAAGGGCGGTAGGCAGCATGGTCGTTATCAGGCCAGAGCAAGATAGAATCGGCAGGGCCGCAGACATGGATACCCTTCCTATAGCTGATATATCTTGGATAATTAGAATTCTCTTTTGCATATTTTCTTTCCTTATGTTTTAAAGTGCCAGAGTGTAAATAACGTCATCCTGGGTGGTTATTTTCCAGTAGGGGAAGACCCTTACATATTTGACCTTGTAAAGCTCCTCCGCCGGCAGGTCAAAGTGGTAGAGGAGCCTTATATCCTTTATGACATCCCCGCTTTTTAGCTGGGGCAGGACACTAAGGACTGCCTCAACCGAGCTTATTGTATTTTTTTTGTTGGCAGAGTCTTCTCTTGGCCTAAGGTCTGTTGCCGTGATTATTACAACAGAGGAGCCGAATTTAAAGTTAACCATGCTTTCTTCAAAAATAAAGTCCTTGTATAAAATTTTGTAGGTCAAAAAATTCTCATCATCGCTTTTGATTTCCAGGTAGGTGTTTGATGGAAAGTATTTTTTCAAAAAGGCCTGGGCAAATTCTTTTCTCTGCCTGGCGTTTAGGATATTATATTCATCCTCTCCTATTGTCTGAAGCATTTTGTCCAGCCTTATGGTAATTTTCTTTGAGTTTTCAAAGGTTTTTATGTCGTAGTCCAAAAATAGCTTTGGGTGGTTTATTTTGTTGAAGTCCCTGTATTCTGCGTTTACAGACCCGGTTAAATATATATCCCTGGGCAGGTCTGCCTCCAGTTTTATATTTTTCATTTCAAGCAGGCGGTCAAAGTCCGCCATATTTTCCCTGGAAAAATACGGATTGTCTATGGAGGCGTTGTTATTGTGCTTTATTACACTGCTAAGGATGAGGAGGTTTATAAGCACCAGCATATAGATCAGGTATTTTCTTGTTTTGTTCCAGTCCATCAGGTCACCACCTTGGCATCAGAGATTTTAAAGAAAAAGGTTGTCTTTCCTATCTTCATTTTTATGCAGGCTATATAGTTGTAGTTATCAGAGTAAATATAGGAGTATTCAACAGAGCTTATGAGGTTGAAGAGGTCCTTGGCGCTTGCAAAATCTTCTTTTTGCTTTATATAGTCAATATTTTGCTCAAGAACATACAAAACAGCATTTTCACCAAAGGCCAGGGTGTTGTCCACAGCCACAGAGGGCTTTCTGAATATGGCATCCAGATAAAAGACCTTGCCGTTTATAACCGAGATTCTTATGGTAGGACTGTCATTTTTATGAGAAAGCCTTACCCCTTCATGAGCCTGAGACAGGGCAAACTCAAAGCCTGTGCTGTCACCTTTTTTTGTTTCATTTACTTCTTCTATATAGTAATTATCAAGGTCGTCTGTAAGCAGGGCCAAAAAGCCCATGGCCGCGGCTGATGCTTCTGTAAAGCTGGTCTTTTTCTTGTTTGTCAGAGCGTTTTGGTTTTTGTAAAAGACCTTGCCTTCCGGGGATATTTTTATTATCTCCCTGCCATAGTCATAGGTCAGGATGACTGATCCGTCTGTTTCGGATATGCGGTTGGCGTAGTCGTACTTTGACGCAAAGATGTTTCTTAGGACAGTGTTTGCAGTAGCTTCATCAAAAAGCGATTCTGTTACATAGGAGGACAGGCGGACATCATCTGATATAAGTACATCACTGTCTGTGTATTGTGGAAACCTGTCTCCAATAGAATAGTATTTTGTAGAGCCAGGACTCCCAGCCCCCCAGTTTTCAAAGCCTTCTATAAGGCTTACAGGGGAGCTTTGAATTTCATAGTATTTTTCTCCCTCTGCTTCTATATATATTGCATTTTTCAGGGTTTGAGGCAGGGTTATTTCTTTTATATTATCCATGCTTCCCAAGCTGCCATCTTGCAAAAAAAGACTCCCGTACAGGAGTCTTTGGTCTATTGCAGGCTCATAACCGAGCACTACACTCTTTGAAGCCTTTGCTGCCCTGTATTCTGACAGGCTTATTTCTCTGGGGCTCTGACGCTTTTTCAGGGCGTCCTCAAGTATATCGTATATGTCCAGGTAATAGAGTCCGTCTTTGTCAATGAGCTTGGCAGTTTTTTCCTGCCCGGTCCTTATTGTTATGGATTCCGGCCTCACTGAGTGTCTTAGGGCTGATTTATCGCTTACAAATCCGGTTTCGTTCGCTCCGGACAGGATAAAAAGCTCAAATCTGATGGATAGCAGCATTAGGGAGGATAATATGAGCAGGATTATAGCAAAAACCTGCATGGTTCCTTTGTTCATATTGTCTCCTGTTTAGACTATATTAGTCTTATTGCCTTTAAGGTTTCTTTTACTTCTTTTTCATCGGAATATTTGATAAGTCTGTAATCATAGGTAGAGCTCCCGCTTCGGATTAGCTCAAGCACTATAAGGGTTTCCTTTGATGCAAGGGCTTCCTTCGGGGCGGCAGGGTTTGAGTCCTTCAGTGAGATTTCTTTTGTGAATACTCCAAGGGCTCCCAGGCTAAGCTCTATTTTGTCGCTCATATAGACAAATTCGCCGCCTGATTTTTTGTAAAGGGTTATTAATACCCTATCGCCTTCTTTTCCTTCTCCCGAAACAACAACTGTATCATTTACTGTGCTTAGTAAGAAATCTTTGGGTTTATTGACAAAGCTTTTGTCCATATTGATGTTTTTTTGGATGTCTTCAACTTTTTTTGTTGATATGGCCTTGTCACCTGGGTCTGCAAATCCAGTCAGAGTAGCTGAAATTGATACTAATGCCATTATTAACAGCATAAGTGATATTTTTTTCATCTTTTCTCCTCCTTTCATTTTCTATATCTTACGAAAGTATACAGATGAAATATTACAGCTGTGTTACACACAAATTAAAAGTACTTAACATTCTTTATTCCTGATTCTTTAAGGGGATTTTTATGGTAAAGGTGCTGCCCTCTCCCAAGGCAGATTCTACATAAATATCGCCCTTGTGTTCTCTTACTATATCCCTTGCTATGGCCAGGCCCAGGCCTGTGCCTCCCATTTCTCTTGCCCGGCCCTTGTCCACCCTGTAAAAGCGTTCAAAGACTCTGTCTAAGTCCTGGTCAGGTATGCCTATTCCATTGTCCTTTATTGCTATGTAGCAGGCTCTGCCATCATCAGAAATATCCACCTCTATTATACCATTGTCCGGGGTGTATTTAACAGCATTTGATAAAATGTTTACTATAACTTGGGAAATTTTTCCCTTGTCCGCCCAGATATGGGGGTTGGAGCCTTCATGAATTTTTACAGTCTGGTTTTTTTGCTCCAGGTAGATCTTCAGGTGGTCCAGGCCTTCTTTTACAAGGCTCCTTACCCTTATATCCTCAGGCTGCCACTTGGTTTTTTTGAAATCTATGTGGGAGAGGTCCAAAAGGTCTTTTACAAGGCTGGTCATCCTGTCTGCTTCTTTTTCAATTATGAGGGTAAATTCCCTTTGCATTTGGGAATCGTCTACCATGCCGCTGTTTAAGGTTTCTGCATAGGCTTTGATGGTTGTTATAGGGGTCTTTAGCTCATGGGATACATTGGCCACAAACTCCCTCCTCATATCCTCCAGCTTTTGGGCTTCGGTTATGTCATGGAAAAGCAGGGCATAGCCCTTTAGCCTCTTGGCCTCATCATTATAGAAGGCTGTTGATACAAGGAGGGTTTTTTTGTCCTTGGTGCTTACGATCAGACTGCCCTGAGGGGCATCTTCCAGGGATTTTTTGATGTTTTTCATGCTTATCCCTATGCCTGTTTCTCTGACCAGCTGGGTAAGATTGTTGCCAAAGAGGACCATGCCCTTTATGTTCAAAAGCTTCAAAAGAGACTGGTTGTAGAGGACTACAAAGCCGCTTTCATCTACGGCCATAAGGCCATCAGCCATGTTACTTATAATTGCATCCAGCTTGCTTTTTTCAGAGGATATTTCCAGGAGGGTTTCATCCAGCCTTTGGGTCAGGTAGTTGAAGGTAGCCCCAAAGACCCCTATTTCATCGTCTGACGTGATCTCTACCCTTTGGTTAAAGTCTCCTCCTGCTATAAGCTTGGCTTTTTTGTTGAGGTCGTTTATTGGGTTTGTAATGGAGCCGGATATAGCGTAGCCTGCCACCAGGGTCACCAAAAGGGCGATTAGGGCTGCGTTTATGATTATCTGGGTTACAGCCCTGAGGGACTGGTAAGCAGATTTTAAGGAGGCACTGGCGTAGATTATGTATCTTTCCTGGCCCTCAGGATTTGGGATAAACCTTGAGTATATTTTATAAATATTCAGGCTGTCCTCCAGGCTTTTTTCGTCTTTTTCAACAACCCTGTCGACCATGGTCTGCATTAGGGCCTCAGAGTCAAGAATATCCATGGCATTACGACTGACAACGCCCTCATTAGAGGCTGCTATTATTTCAAAGTTTTCAGAGTCCACAAGGTAGACGCTAAAGCCTGATGGCAGGGCCAGCTTTTCAAGACTGCTTTTTATGTCCTGGCTATGGTCTCTCAAATCTCCTTCTGGGATCATACTCATTATGGTGTTATCAGAAATAAGGGTCAGATTTTCTTCTATCTGACCCAGGTAGTATTCCTCCAGCCTATCGCTTACGAGGACTCCAACAATTGACATGGCAATAAATACCAAAATAAAGTAAAGTACGCTTAGTCTCCATCTTATACTCTTGAACATATTTATCCTTTGAAGTAGTAGCCGACGCCTCTTCTTGTCATTATAAATTCAGGCTTGGCAGAGTCATCCTCCACCTTTTCCCTGAGCCTTCTCACTGTTACGTCGACAGTTCTCATATCACCGTAGTATTCATAGCCCCATACAAATTCCAATAGCTGCTCCCTTGAAAACACCTGCCCCTTTTGGGTTGCAAGATATTTCAAAAGGTCAAATTCCCTCACTGTCAGTGGCAGGACTTCATTGCCTTTGGTAGCTTCATATTTTATAGTGTCTATGATAAGATTGCCTGACTGGATTATATGCTTATTGCTTGCAGAATTTGCAGCAGGCATGGTAGTCCTTCTAAGATTCGCCTTTATCCTTGCCGTCAGCTCCCTGATGCTAAAGGGTTTTGTTATATAGTCATCTGCCCCAAATTCAAGTCCCAAAATCTTGTCAACCTCCTCTGCCTTTGCGGTTGTCATTATGATTGGTACGTTTGAGCTTTCTCTTATTTTTCTGCATATTTCAAAGCCATCCATGCCTGGCAGCATTATGTCAAGCAGTATAAGGTCAAAATCAACAGACTTGGCCATAGACAGGCCTTCTTTCCCGTCATAGACAGGCACTACCTCAAAGCCTTCTTTTTCAAGGTTAAATTTTACTATATCAGAAATTGGTTTTTCGTCTTCTATCACAAGTATTCTGCTCATAATATCACTCTCCTTATCTGCATTTTAACACATAAATAGTAATTCTGGTAGTCTATAAGACGATTAACGCGTAGCAAAGGACCTGGGTCTTTTGCTACGCGTATTTTGCTTTGTTTGCCTTCTGTATTAATTTTTTGCCAAGTGCTACATACAGGTCGCTAAAAATTTGTCTACTTTTTCAAGAGATCCATATACATCATCCTCGTCTATGGCTATAAAGGGTACTTCAATTCCTATTTCCATGAAGTATTTTCTTA
This sequence comes from Proteocatella sp., assembly GCA_039809675.1. Lineage (GTDB taxonomy): Bacteria > Bacillota > Clostridia > Peptostreptococcales > Filifactoraceae > JAUNKE01. The sequence continues at coordinate 1,093 of JBDHVO010000042.1, read as the reverse complement.
GCTCTTCAATAAATATTCCGCTTTCATCAACCATCTTGAGGGTTTCAAGTATTTTATCCAGCTCCTTGTTATTGTAGATCTCTCCTTTGAAATCCCCTGAGCAGGTATAGTTTACACCACAACTGGGGCTACCGTCTATTCCTATTACTCCTCCTATTGTGTAGCCTGCGTCATGGTAGGCTTTAACCTGCTGAACTATTGACTTCAGCATTTCTCTGCACGCTTCTCTGTAAAACATGGTGTCAAACTGTTCCTTCACATGCCCCCAGCGCCTAATCCCGTAGACAGCCATCTCCGGACAGGGTAGCTGGATTATGCCTGCTCCCTTGTCTGCAATTTTGTCTGTCAGCTCCTTGAATACGCCAGAGTACTGACCCAAGCCCTCTACCTTTGAATTTGAATTTAAAATACAGTGGCACAGGAGGATTATACTTTTGCTCCTTTTCATACTATCTCCCTTCAATTACATTGGAATACAGCCTTTTTGCGAGATTGTCAAATAAACTTCCTGGCCTACATTATATATGTCTGTTTCCTTGAATAGCACATCTACCTTAATGAGCACATCCGAGCATCTTGCGGTATACCTTATGATATTTCCTTGGGGCAGGACATGGCTTATATAACCCCTTACAGTATAACTGCTGGTCTTGGGGTCAGGTTTTTGCAGGCTGATTTCTATAGCCTCCGGCCTTATGGCAACTTTTCCATTCAAGCGCCTTTTGCTTCCCGTAAGGCTGCTTAAGTCACTATTAGTTAGTATATTGTAGTTTCCAATAAATTCTGCTGTGTAGATATTTTGGGGGTGGCTGTATATTTCAAGAGGTGGTCCAGATTGCTCTATTATTCCTTCTCTCATAAAATGAATAGTATCCGAGATGCTCATGGCTTCGTCTTGGTCATGGGTTACAAATATGGAGGTCATTCCCAGCTCCTTATGAATTTCCCTTATTCTTGCCTGGAGGGACTTTCTCAGCTTGGCATCTATTGCACTAAGGGGTTCATCCAGAAGAAGAACCTTGGGCTCTGTTACTATGCACCTGGCCAGGGCCACCCTTTGCTGCTCCCCTCCTGACAGCTGGTAGGGATATCT
>JBDHVO010000041.1:0-8009 GCA_039809675.1 Proteocatella sp. | reverse complement strand
ATTTGATTTTTCAAACACCTTTTTCGAAATATTTTGTATTTTCGTGAAACATTTTTTGAGTTTCACGTCAAAGTGAGCCGTAGCAGTCGCTCCAAAAACAAATAAAAAAGAATTTTTTTAAGAAATAATCACCGCAGCTAACAACGGTGATTATCCTTGCTATAATTATCAATCTTGTTCTTTTTTGCTTACAATTTTTAGCAGTAGGTTTTCAATCCGTTTGTCGCTTACCTTTACTGCCTTTAGCTCAACATTCCCAATCAGAACACTATTCCTATCCTTGTCACTGTGAGGAATTCGCCCCAGATGGCCAAGGAGCAGGGCTCCCATAGTCTCAGTAATGTCCAGGGGAAGATCCAGGTCAAGCTCATCATTTACATCACTTACACTTGTAAGCCCGTCTATTTTATATGTGGTGCCAGAGATTTTTTGAATTTCAATATCAACCTCAGGCTCATCGTCCTCATCATCTATATCACCTACAATTTCTTCAAGGATATCCTCTATTGTAAGCAGGCCGCTGAAGCCTCCATACTCGTCTATCACGAGTCCCATATGCGTCCTATCCCTTTGCATTTCACGAAGCAAACGGTCTACCGGCTTAAATTCATGGACAAAATAGGCCTTTCTTAAAATCCCCCTTAGGTTTATTAGCTCTAAATTACCCTTTCTTGTTTGGGCAAAGAGGTCCTTTACATGAATTACACCTATTATGTTATCGATATCTTTGTCATAAACCGGGACTCTTGAATACCTTTCTTCAATAATCCCATCCAGAATTTCTGTAATGTCGTCATTTATATCTACCGCAAATGCCGATGTTCTTGGGACCATAATATCCTTAGCCCTCACTTCATCAAGCCTCAAAACCCTTAGCATGGAATTAAGCTCAAATTCATTTACAATAGTTTTGATTACTTCATCTTCTTCCAGTATTGATACAAACTCTTCCTTTAATATATGCTTTTTTTCACTGTCCAGCTTCATTTTTTTTGAACCTGCCCAGCCTCCTGCAACTGCACCAAGCCTTATATCAAATAAATCCTTAAAGTATCGACTGACGCCTTCGTCCATTTCTTCCTCCGTTTAAAATTTGCTTTAATTTCTATTCAGGCCGGAATAAACTTCCAGGCTTTATACTATTATATTTACAATACCCATTTATGTCAAACTATACGCAAAAAAAGAAAGGACTTTCGCCCTTTCTCAGTTTGTTTCTATTGGCGCTTGGCAAGGCTTGCTTTGATAGCTTCTACCTTATTAAGATTTTCCCAAGGGGCATCTATATCTTCACGTCCAAAGTGGCCGTAGGCAGCCGTCGCCTGGTAGATAGGTCTTCTAAGGTCAAGGTCCCTTATTATTGCACCCGGTCTAAGATCAAAGTTTTCTTCTACAATTTCTGCGATTACCTCGTCACTTACAAGACCTGTGCCAAAGGTATCAACCATTATAGATACCGGCCTTGCAACTCCGATTGCATAAGCAAGCTGAAGCTCACATTTTTTTGCAAGTCCTGCTGCAACAAGGTTTTTTGCAACCCATCTGGCTGCATAGGCTGCTGATCTGTCTACTTTTGTTGGATCTTTTCCTGAAAATGCACCGCCGCCGTGTCTTGAATATCCACCATAGGTGTCTACAATTATTTTACGGCCTGTAACTCCAGCATCCCCATGAGGTCCTCCGATTACAAATCTGCCAGTTGGATTTACAAAATATCTGGTGTGCTCATCCAAAAGAGCAGGGTCTATTGTTGGCTTTATAACATGCTCAATAAGGTCAGCCTTTATCTGATCAATCCCTACAGCCTCTGAGTGCTGGCTCGAAATCAGGATTGCATCTACGCGCTTTGGTCCATTCTCATCATATTCCACTGTTACCTGGGTTTTTCCATCAGGTCTCAGATATTGCAGGGTTCCATTCTTCCTTACCTCAGTAAGTCTTCTTGCTAATTTATGGGCAAGAGAAATAGGAAGAGGCATAAGCTCTTTTGTTTCATCACAGGCAAAGCCGAACATTATCCCCTGGTCGCCTGCTCCAACCCTCTCTATATCATCCTCATTCATTTCGCCTTGTTTATTTTCAAGGGCAGAGTCTACTCCCATGGCTATATCAGGGCTTTGCTCATGAATGGCGTTAAGCACATTTAGGTTTTCTGCATCAAAGCCGTACTTACCCCTGTCGTAGCCTATTGCTTTTACTGTGTCCCTTACTATTGTTTGAATATCAACATAGGTTTCTGTCGTAACCTCACCCATTACCATTACCATACCTGTTGTTACAGCAGTTTCACATGCTACTCTGGCGTTTTTGTCCTTTGCAAATATTGCATCTAGTATTGCGTCTGATATTTGATCGCAAATTTTGTCCGGATGCCCTTCAGTTACTGACTCAGATGTAAAAAGTCTCCTCATTATTTTTTCTTTTCCTCCTAAAACTTTTGAAATAAAAAAATTCCCCATACGGCAGCACAGAGAATTTGAATATCAAAATTCACCTCATCTGCCAATTTTAAAAAAATCGCAGGATTTAGCACCATACATTTCTGCGGTTGCCGGGTATCATAGGGCCAGTCCCTCCACCTCTCTTGATAAGGTATCAAGAATATTTAATTTTACCGTTTAATGATAATAGGAAAATCTGTTTTTGTCAATATAAATTTATATTTTTTATATTTTCACTTTTATTTTTATACTTTCTAGTTTTCCTTTTTCTGTCACTGTCAGCCAGACATAGCTTTCTGAAATGGTGACCCTAAGACTTGCTTCCCCTGATTGACTGGCCCTTGCTGTCCCAAGGAGGCTGCCAGCTTCATTATAGGCCTTTATCAGGTCTCCCTCCATAAGTCCTTCTAGGCTTAGATTGCCCGAAGAAGATACCTGGACCATGCTGTCATCCAGCTTTTGGCTCTTTGCAGAAGGCTGATTAGAGGATGTGTAGGACTTGTCTTCGTATGAGCCTCCAGTGGCCTGCTGACTAGAAGCTGTGCCTGTTGCCTGGCCTGGTTTGTCAGAAGCTGTTTGGCCGCCATAGACCTGCTTTCCTGGGTCCGCTGCTGGTGTCTGGCTTCGCTTGCCGGCCTCTTCCTTATTGGCCTTGGATTTTTCTACTGGCTTCACCCATGGAAAGATGCTGGTCTCAGTCTTAGGAAGAAGGATATCCTTTGCTGGGCTTTCTTTCCTATTGTCTTCTGTTATGCTTATATATAAGCTTCCCACAGAATCATCTACTATTGGACCGTTTTCTGGTAATTGGTCTTTGAAGCTAATTAGCAGGCTTCCATCTGCCTTGGCTATTCCTCGTCCCAGTTCTATCCTGTCTTCAGTATTATTGTCATATACCCTTATAAGGTCCTTGTTATAAAGGCCACTCAGCTCCATAGTGTCTGGAATTCCTGTGTTGTTTTTAATCTTAAGTTCTATCTTGTCCAGTCTTTCCTGATTTGTTACGGATTCCCAGCCAAAGGGCATTATTACCTTTTCGCTCTCTTTTTTTCCATATTCCGCGCGGCTTACCCAGATATAGCCTGCAGTGACTTGCCCTTTATCTCCAGTTTCTTTTAGCTGATTTTTCAGGACAATGCTAATACTTCCGTATTTTTTCTGATTAGCTGTGGCTAGGAGGTCTCCGGCTACTCCATCCTTATCTTCGTATATATTGATGCTTGTCCCTGCACTCACGCTGGATATAAGAATAGAATCTGCCATTGATACATTGTTATTCACCTTAATAAAGGCAGGATGGTTTTCATTTCCTTCTGAATTCAACCACTTCTTTGTGACCTGCTCGTCGGGGATCTTTATGTCATATTTGTCCCCTTCCCTCTTATTTACTTCAGTCAAGCTGATGGCTATAATTGGCCAGCCTTCATCGTCTTCTGTCAGGCCTTGCCTTATTTCCGGCAGCTGGTCCTTTAGGCTTATGCTGACTATCCCATCCTTCTTGGCTGCTCCCTTGCCTATCAGCTGGTAGGTCTCCTTATCTTTAAGATAGACGGATATTTGGTCCTTATCCTTTAAGCCTTCTACTTTTACAAGGTCCGACAGACCAGCATAGTTAAATATACTTATAGTACTTTCTCTAACCATGGCTGATTCTTTTTCTCCTGGTATAGTCAGGCTGATTTTTTGACTCTCAGGTTTGCCATAGGAGGTCAGGCTGACGAATATCTTGCTTCCCCCCTCGTCTAATTCTTCTTTCAGGATAACTTCCAGGTCTCCATAAGCCTTGGCGATACCGCTACCTATTATTCTGCCTGGAATATCTCCTCCATCTTCATCTTTTTCTCCCTTATAGACAGTTATCCTGTCCTGGGCGAAGATATTTTGAACAATGACTGTATCTGCCTTGGCAACATTGTTGTAGATTTGCACAAAATAAGGGTTTAGCTGGTTGGCTTCAGGCTTTGCGTATATCTTTACTTCCCTATAGCTACTTTCTGCCTTATTCTCTGTCTTGGCAGATAGGTATAGGGTTTCCAAATCATCCAGGGCATTTATGTCCTTGATACTTACCCTGGAAAAGCCTTCCTTATCAGCTACTCCACTGGCTATCCTTTGGCCGCCTATAGAGCCATCGGCTTTTTTGCCCTTGTATACTGTAATTATATCTTTTGGACTTTGGTTTCTTACCTCTACTACAGAGGCTATGCCTTCGTAGCGTTCTATGCTTATATCCCTTTCTTCAATTTGCTCTGTAATTTGCTCTGACGGGACTAGTTTGGCTATAGGACTTGACTCAGGCTCTCCATAACCACTTATACTAACATGGATAAGCTCTCCATCTATTTGTTTTTTCAGGCTTATAAGCAGTTTGTCTGTCTTTTTGGCAGTAGCTGAGCCTATTTCATTTCCTGGGATATTGTGAACCTGTCCCTCTATTGTTGCCTTCCTGTTTTCATAAACCCTATAGGTTGCATTTTCTACTGGACCTATTATCTCCACCAGGTCATTGGCAGCTACGTTGTTTAGGACTTTTATATCCCTATCTGACAGGCTGCTGGCAGCTTTTTCAATTGGCAGCTTCACCCTATAAGGAGCACTGGCAGACTTGTTGGCTTCAAGCCTTTCTAATACTAGAGATGGCCAATCATTATCTCCTATATTTTTTCCATCTGGATCAAATTTTTCCAGTTGTTCTTTGAAAACAAGATTTAACTTTCCATCTTTTTTGGCTGTCCCCCTGGCAAGCTCCTTGTGGCTGTCATTGTATACTATAATAAGGTCTTTTTCTTTCAGGCCTTCTATAAATATTTGGTCTGCTATGCTGCTGTTGTTTTCGATCAGGATACGGTTGCTAGCACCAAGTGCCTCCGATTGTAACTCGTCAGCAAAGGCTTTTTCTACTAAAGTAGATTCATACTTACCATACTCTGTAAGGCCTACCCATATCTTTTCTCCCTCCAACTGGGCTTTTAGGCTTATAAGAAGAGGGCCTTCTTTCTTTACTGTAGCCTGGCCTATAGGAGTGCTTTCATAGGTATCGTTCTGGTCGTTATGCTTGTAGATAGTGATTGTTTCCTTTTCTTTCAGGCCCCTGACTTCAATAATATCTGCTGAAGCAGAATTGTTGTAGACAAGGATATCTACCTTATTCTCAGCCTTTGGCTCTCTTGATTTTAGGGCAGCTTCGTCTACATAAAATGTCTTTACCAGCCTATCACTTTCTGCTTCGCCCAAGCTTAGGCTGGTCCTGCTCATATATAGGTCTTGCCCTTTTAAATCCAGGCTTGTTGCAATTAGGGCTTGGCCCTTTTTGCTAGTAGCTTGGAGGATAGGGTTTTGGTCTTCATTGCTCTTATATATCTTAATTATGTCCTTATCATCAAGGCCTGTAATCTTTATTTCATGGGGAATGCCTATATGGTAGTCCAGGGATATTTGGCTATCTGCCAGCTTTTGGCTTTTTACTGTAGCTCCTAAACTTATTTCTACCGAGTCACCTTCTATCATCTTGTAGCTAGTCCTGGTTAGGTAGACCTTACTTGGCAATTGGCCTTTAATGGACAAGCTTAGGCTATCCCCCTTGGCTGTGCCGCTGGCTAATAGGTCATTTTTGTCCTCATCTTTGTAAACCTTAACAAGGTCCTTGGCTTCAAGGCCTTTAATGCTTATGGTAGACGGAATCCCCTCGTTACTTTTTCCAGTAATACTATTTACATTTAATATTTGTGACTTTTTTTCTCCATCTTCTGGCTTAAATTTATACTCAAATCTTTCACTTGCCTCTTTATTATATTCTGTTAGGACAAAATAAATAGAAGGGCTGCCTTCGATGATATCCTTGCCATCGGCGCCTTTTATAATCTTCATATCTGGCAATTGGTCTTTTAGCTTTATAAGCAGGTTTCCACCTGACTTCACAGTAGCCTTGCCTATTTCCTTGCTCAAAGCTCCGTCTTCATAAAGGATTATTACTGCCTTGGCTCCTATAAGAGGGTAGTCTTTTTTTGCCGGTGTTTTAATCTCTATTTCATCAGATTGGCCATGGTTGTTGTGGATAAGGATATATTCAGCAAAAACATTCTTGTCGCCATTTTCATCTGTAATAGATGGCCACTTGCTCTTGTGGTCCCTATCGTCTTTAATAGTATATGCTAGGGCTTCAGATTCTTTTTTTCCATTGCTAGTGTTTGTTATATAAATAGTCTGGCCATCTTCTATTTGGTCTTTTATGGACAGGCTGGCCACAATAGAGTTACCCGATTTTTTGGCCTTGCCACTTAGAAAAAGTTCTCCTTTTTCTAAAACATTTTTTCCGTCAGAATCCGTAACAATATTTCCATCAGCATCCACCTTTTCTTTGGATTTATAGACCCTGATTGTATCCTTGTCGCTTAGGTTTTTGACTTCCAGACTGCTGGCTATGGATATGTTTTTTGTTAGATTTATCTGGCCTTCAGTCAAGATAGGGGTCTCGCCTTCCTTTGGAATATCAAGGGCTATTCTTTTTTCTCCTTCAAGCTTATTGTACTCGGCCAGGCTCACATATATCTTATTTGCACCTGGTCCTTGTCCTTCTTCCAACTGGTTTTTAAATTTTATTAAAAGAGTCCCATCTTTTTTGATAGTCCCCTTGGCCAGCTCCTTGCCGCCACTTTCCCCATCATATACTGTAATCACAGTTTTTTCAGGGATTGCTTTCTTTTCATTTTCCGGATTATCTTTATTTGCCACATAAGGGTTTTTGATTTCCAGCTCATCAGCCAGGCCAAAATTGTTATGGAGCTTAAAATAATCAGCTACATTATCAGTTACTTGGTTATTTTCATCTTCCTTGTAGATATAGGATATGTCTGTTATTTCTTCAGCTGCTACCTCTACTTTTATCTTTTCAGTTTCTTTTTTTCCGTTTTCAGCCAGGCTCACCCATATCAGGTTGCCCTTTATCTGGTCTTTTATGGATACCAGGGCTTCATAGCCCTCCTTGCTTTTCTTAGCTGTCGCCTTAGCCAATAAAGCTCCCGGCTCATCCTTAGTCCCGCCATTCTCATCTGCAGCCTCAAGATTGGCGTAGACAAATACAGTATCCTTTTCCTTTAATCCCTTGAAGCTTACTGTATCTGCTGTGCTTACATTATTTGTGACCTGAATAAAGCCCTGATAAACAGGATTTCCACTGGCCCCATCTGCAAAAGAACCTGCCGGCAGAGAGCCTGTCATTAGGCTCAAGGCTAAAGCCCCTGCCAAAATCCTTTTTGATCCCTTGAATACTTTCATAGCTACTCCTTTTATCTATAATCCTTGGTATTTCCATTAGTAACTTGCTCTGCTTAAATTTCTCGTGGACAAACAAAAATAATATGCCCTATTATATTTTTCGGCAAATTTTAGTTTTCCTTAAGTTATATAGAATAAAATTAAGGATTAATTATCCAATTATCCATTTTGCTATATATTTTCTGTTTGCATATCTTGCCCTGCTTAATTTTGTAGTTTTTGTGGTATAATATTACTGTAATACAGGCTTAATATAATTTTGTACCCACTAAAGCTTTTCAAAATCTTTATACT
>JBDHVO010000040.1:0-8142 GCA_039809675.1 Proteocatella sp. | reverse complement strand
ACGCCATGGTCTTTGACGAGGAGCTTTTGGAGTATTTGACAGATAAGGGGCCTAAATCCGACTGGACCCAGGTTGTTGCAAAATGTGTAGCCCTTAAGGCAAAAATTGTTTCCATGGACGAGGGAGATGAAGGAGTTAGAAGACTTCTAAACTTTGGCCATACCCTGGGTCATGCCTTGGAAAATCTCAGTAATTACAGGCTTAGTCATGGAGAGGCTGTTGGAATTGGCATGGTCCTTGTTACCAAAGCCGCAGAAAAAATCCTGATCTGCGAAAAAGGCACTTCAGACAGGTTGAAAAAAGCCCTTTTGGCTTTTGGCCTCCCTGGCTCTGCAAATTTTACCCCTGAAGAAATCACAAAGGCTGCCCTTCTCGATAAAAAAGCAAAGGGCCAGGACATTAGCCTGATTTTGCCTCAAAGGCCAGGAGCCTGCCTCATAAAGAGCATCCCTCTTAATAAGCTTTTGGATTTTGTAAAATCCGGACTGGAGGATTAAATGGACCTTATTTGTTATCCCAAGAGCCTGAGCGGCACCCTGCCTGCCATCAGCTCCAAATCCTACGCCCACAGAATCCTTATCTGCGCAGCACTTGCAGACAAGCCTACGGAGGTGTTTTTTTCAGGTGAGCTTTCTGAGGATATAAAAGCCACCATCCGCTGCCTTACTGCCCTTGGCACTGACTTTGAAATAAAGGAGCAATCTGTCCTTGTCAGCCCCTTGGACCAAAATTCCCTTCCCGAAAAAGTCGTCCTGGACTGCGGAGAAAGCGGTGCCACCCTTAGGTTTATCCTTCCTCTTGCAGGAGCCCTTGGCTCCCCCTCTGACCTTACTGGAGCAGGCCGCCTGCCTCAAAGGCCCTTATCTGACCTTCTTAAGGCTCTGAGGCAGGGCGGACTTGTAGTAAAGGGTGATTCTCTCCCCCTCTCAATAGGAGGCAGACTAAAACAAACTTCCTTTAGCCTGCCTGGCAACGTTAGCTCCCAATATATTTCGGGTCTCCTCTTTGCCCTTGCCTTGACAGGAGGTAGCATAGACCTTGAAAGTCCTTTAGAATCATCCCTTTATGTCCATATGACTATAGAGGTCCTTGCTCTTTTTAATATCAAAGCCTGCGAAACCGCCAAGGGATTTTTTCTTCCTGGCAGGCAGGAATTTAAGTCCCCCGGAAAAATACTTGTAGAGGGCGACTGGTCTAATGCGGCCTTTTTCCTGACAGGGGGGGCCCTAGGAGGCCCTGTGGCCCTGACAGGCCTTAGGGAATCAAGCCTTCAGGGGGACAAGGAGATAATAAATCTTCTTAAGACCTTTGAAGCCACGACAGGGGTGCAGGATAAGGCATTTTATAGCCAAAGACTACAAAGACCTGCTGACTATAAAAGCCTTGGCCAGATGCGGCTGATAGATGCCCGAGAAATTCCAGACCTTGTCCCCATCCTGGCAGTTATTGCAGCTGTAAGCCCTGGGACTACGAGAATAGAAGGAGCCATCCGGCTTCGTATAAAGGAAAGCGATAGACTTAAGACGGTAGCAAATATGATCCAGAGCCTGGGAGGCGATATAGAGGAAGGCCCAGACTTCCTCCTTATCCACGGAAAACCCGGCCTAAAGGGGGGCACTATCACCTGCTTCCAGGACCACAGGATTGTAATGGCTGGGGCCATTGCCTCCTGTGTATGCGAAAGCCCTGTTATTTTAAGAGGGGCAGAGGCTGTAAGCAAATCTTACCCTGAATTTTTTGAAGATTTTAGAAAGCTTGGAGGAAAATGTCATGTCATCAACAATAGGTGAATATTTAAGGGTCAGTATATTCGGCGAATCCCACGGGCCTGCCATAGGATGTGTAATTAATAATCTCCCTGCTGGAGAAAACATAGACCTTTTAGACCTCCAGGCCTTCCTTGACAGAAGGTCGCCCGCCAGAAGCTCTCTGACAAGCCAAAGGCTTGAGCCCGATGCCTTGGAAATAATATCCGGGCTTTACAACAACAAAACTACAGGCTCCCCCCTTGCCGCCCTTATCTACAATAAAGATGCCAGATCCTCCGATTATAGCCAGACCGGCAGGATAATCCGCCCCTCCCACGCAGACTACCCTGCCCATGTCAGGTACTCAGGCTTTAGCGACATGAGAGGAGGGGGGCATTTTTCCGGCCGCCTGACCGCCCCTCTTTGCATAGCCGGCGGTCTTGCAAGGCAAATTCTAAAAAGGCAGGGCATCCATATAGGCGGCCACCTTGAAGCTGTAGGAGGAGTAAATGACAAAAAATTTTCCTCCACCAGCTTATCCTTAGATGAGCTTAATAGTCCCCTCCAATATGAGCTCCCTGTTCTTGATGCCAGTATAATTCCTCCTATAAAAGAGGAAATCAGCCTGGCTGCTAACGATGGTGACTCCATAGGAGGCCTGATAGAATGTGCTGTAATCGGCCTCCCGCCTGGACTTGGAGATCCAATTTTTGGCGGAATAGAAAACAGGATTGCAGGCGCAGTCTTTGGAATCCCTGGCGTTAGAGGAATTGAATTTGGAAGCGGCTTTGAGGGCGCAAAATATTTCGGCTCAAAGCATAATGATTCCTATTTTATTGCCGATAATAAAATAGAAACAAAAACAAACCATCATGGAGGAATCCTGGGAGGCATAACTACAGGCATGCCCCTTATATTTCGTATAGCCCTAAAGCCTACCCCTTCCATAAGAAAGGCCCAGCAAAGCGTGAGCCTTGACAAGATGGAAGAAGCCCTACTTGAAATAAGCGGCCGCCATGACCCCTGCATAGCCCTAAGGGCTGTCCCGGTTGCCGAAGCTGTTGCGGCCATAGTAATTCTCGATTCTATCTTAATCTCGAAAGGATATAAGCTGTAATGAACCTCCTTGAAATACGAAATGAAATTGATACTTTGGACAGGCAGCTCGCGGGGCTTTTTGCCAGAAGGATGGAGCTTGCCGCCCTGGTTGCAGAAGAAAAGTTTAAAAGCGGCCAGGCTATTGAAAATCTGGAACGAGAAAACGAGGTTCTAAAAAATGTAGTCCAGGAGGCAGAGGCCGGCCTTGAGCCCTACATCAAGGGGCTCTATAGGGCAATTTTTATCCTTAGCAAGGCCTTTCAAGCAGGAATAATAAATCCAAGCGATGATTTGAGGGACAAGCTTCATAGAGCCTTGGACCAGGGTGACTTTTTTGCCCTGGACCAGTTACTCAAAGACAATAAGTACTAAGCAAAACATTTATAAAAAACAGGAGGAAATATGGAAAGCAGATATGGTTTATTAGGCGAAAGGATCTCCCACAGCTATTCACCTGAAATCTACAGCATGTTCGGAATACCTGATTACGAGCTTTTCCAGCGTACCAGGGAAGACCTGATCCCCTTCTTAATGACCACAAGGTTAAAAGGTCTAAACATAACCATGCCTTACAAAAAAATTGCCCTCGAGCTGTGCGATGAGCTATCAGATACTGCAAAAAGGCTAAACAATGTCAACACCCTCCTCTTTAAAGACGGAAAGATTTATGGCCATAATACTGATTATTACGGCTTTACCTTTATGGTAAAGGAGTTTGGCCTATCCTTTGCAGGCAAGAGGGTTCTGGTTTTGGGCACCGGAGGCTCTGCCAGAACTGTCCGTGCTGCAGCCCTTGACCTTGGAGCCTCAAGACTTGTCCACCTTTCAAGAAACCCAGACCCTGATGCAGACTATGAAGTAAGCTCCTATGAAAACAAAGAGGCTTACCTGGATTTTGATATCCTTATTAACACAAGTCCCCTTGGAACAGCTCCTGACATTGACAAAAAGCCCCTGTCCCTTGACGGATTTACAAATCTTGAGGCAGTTATTGATCTTGTTTATAACCCCCTTCGAACCAGGTTGGTTGTGGAGGCCCGCGAAAAAAACATTAGAGCCCTTGGAGGCCTTCTAATGCTCGTGGCCCAGGCAAAAAAAGCAGCTGAGCTCTACCTTGAAAAAGACATTCCTGATTCAGAGACTTGCAGGGTCTACAACAAACTCCTCCATAAGGTTGAAAATGTTGTTTTTGTCGGCATGCCAGGGTCAGGCAAAACCACTATTGGATCAGAAATAGCCCAAAAAATGAACCGCCAGTTTGTCGATATTGACCACTACATAGAAATTACAACAAAAATGCACCCGGCCGAATGGATAATCCACAAGGGTGAAAAAGCCTTCAGGGAGGCTGAATCTGAAGCCCTTCTAAGGGTAGCAGCCATGGGAGGCATAGTTATAGCCCCGGGTGGCGGTGGTATTCTTAGCCATGAAAACCGTCTCGCCCTCAAGCAAAACTCAAGAGTTTACTGGCTGACCCGCCCCCTTGCAAAGCTAGACCGGGATAACCGCCCTCTTTCGACAGACCTTGAGGCCCTCTATGAGGCAAGAAGAGCCCTCTATGAGGCAGTATCTGATTATGCAGTTAAAAACGAGAGTAAAGGCGACTTTGTTGCAGATAAAATAATCGAAGAATTTTATCTTAATCGTGGCCCGGTATGCCCTTAGGCGGGGGAGACTTATGAAGATACTTGTTTTAAATGGCCCCAGCCTGAACCTTCTGGGCTTAAGGGAGCCTGAAATTTACGGAAGCAAAACCTATAAGGACCTTGTAGGGGTCATAGAGGCTCACTGCCTCAGCAAGGATATTGAGGCTGAAATAAGGCAGACAAACCATGAAGGCACCCTGGTAGACTATATCCACCAGGCCCTCTTTGACAAAACAGACGCCATAGTTATAAACCCGGCAGCCTATACCCATACAAGCATAGCTCTTTTGGACGCCCTAAGGGCTGCCAGTCTGCCTGCGGTCGAGGTTCATCTATCGGATACAGGAAAAAGAGAGGATTTTAGAAAAAAATCCTATGTCAGAGAGGCCTGTCTAACTACAATCCAAGGCAAGGGCTTTGAAGGCTACCTTGAGGCTATTGACTTTCTTGCCCTTTATTTAGCTAATAAACCCTGATGCCCCAAGCAAAAAGGCTCATACAAATCAAATATGATTTGTATGAGCCTTTTTGCTTGTTTCTTTGTCTGACCTAATATTTGTCGCTAGATGCCATCGGGTATTTTTCTTGCGAAGCTAGTGCTTCAAACGATGGCCTCATGTAGCTTATTGGTGCCTTATGATTTATATTTTTCTGGTGATTATCCATATCCTCCAGGGTAAATCTGCTTACCTCCTCAAACAGGAGATTTGCCTGGGCAGAGAGCTCCTCACTGGCCGCAGAGCTTTCCTCTGCAGTGGCTGCATTGCTCTGAACAACTGTTGCCACCTGATTTAAGCCTGTATTTATTTCCTTTATAGTATCCGCCTGGCTCCTGCTAAGCTCTTCAATTACATCAATAATAGAAGAAGTCTCAAGGGTTTTTTCGGCAACCCTTGTCAGAGCCTGGGCAGTGCTTCTTGCAATATCAAGGCCTACTGCCGAGCTTTGGACACTCTTGCTTATCAGGTCCTGGGTCTGCTTTGCAGCCTCTGCCGATCTTGCAGCAAGGTTTCTCACCTCATCTGCTACAACAGCAAAGCCTCTTCCTGCCTCTCCTGCTCTTGCCGCTTCAACCGCAGCATTAAGGGCAAGAATATTAGTCTGGAAGGCTATGTCGTCTATTACCTTGATTATCTTGTTTATCTCCTCAGATGACCTGGAAATTTCATCCATAGCCCCTAGCATATCCTCCATATGGCTGTTACCAAGCTCAACCTCGGCTCCTGATTCCTCAGCCAGCTTTTTGGCCGCAGTTGCACTTTCTGCATTGTTTTGAGACTGGGCAGAAATAAGCTCCACCTGGGCTGTAAGCTCCTGAAGAGAGCTGGCCTGCTCAGTTGAGCCAGAGGCAAGGGCCTGGGCTCCGCTGGAAACGTGGTTGGCTCCTTGGTTTACCTGCTCTGAGGACTGGTGGATCATGGACAAGGTTGCATTAAAGGACCTGCCTATTTCTTCAAGGGCTGTCTTTATAGGGGCAAACTCTCCTGCATAGTCCTTGGTCAGCCTTACCCTTATGTCACCCTCTGCAAGTCTTCCCAGCACCTGGGAAATTTCTTCTATATAGCCAATATAATCATTGAGCCTGATTACTGTCTTGCCTATAGAATCTGCCACAGCCCCTATCTCTGTGTCCGACTCAACATCCATCCTTACGTCAAGATTCCCCTCTGCAATTTCGTCCGTAATTGCATTTAGCTGCTTTAGGGGCTTTAAAATAGAATTTACTATCGCTACAACTACCCCCATAATAAGTAAAAACGCTAATACAAACATTATAATCAGGGCGATTTTCATAGCTGTATAGGCTGCGCCCATTTCCTTATAATCTATATTGGCTATTACAATCCAGCTGCTTATTTCGCTGTCTTCCAGGTATCCTACTTTTTGTACTCCAGCCAAATCGTATTCAAGCATGCCATACTCCCTGTCAGTAATCCTCTTTTGGAGCCTTGCATCTGTTAATGCCTCTGATACGTTTTTACCAATAATATCTGAGGATGGATGGTATACAAAATTAAAATTATTATCAACAAGAGAATAATATCCTGTTTCTCCGATTTTTTGTTCTGATATAAGCTTGGATATTGCTCCAATTGTAATATCTATTCCAACTGCCCCAATGATTTTTCCGCTATCATCCTTGACGCTTGAGACAATTGAAACTACCGTATCGTTTACAGTTTCGTCAAAATAGGGCTCTGTCATTATATGATGGACGGAGGTATCAGCCATAAGCGCCTTGTACCAGCCTCTGTCTGCCAAAACCCATGATGAATCACTGAAATATCCTTCTGACCCCCATAGCTGTTCACTATCAAAATCAGATGCCCATAAGGAAATAATATTGCTGTCATTTTGATGGATGCTTTCTAAAGTCTTAAAGCTTTCCTTAAAATTTTCTTTTTCTCTTACCTGCTCTCCAGGCTTAAGGTCCTTCATAAGGTTAATAAGCTGCTGGTTGTAAGCCATAGAGTCTGTTATAACTTCATATTTCCCAAAATATTCATCTACCATCTGAGTAGCTGCTTCAGCCTGAGCAGCTAGCTGGTTGCCGTAGGTTTTTGTCGTATCTTTTTTTACTGTAAAAAGCACAAATAAAGATACAATAATCATAACAATAAGAACAGGCCCACCTATTCCTGTAAGCATAATCCTAGCAATGCTTCTCCTGCTGCTTTTGTCCTTATATCGGGAATACCCTGAATTCTCTTTAATCTTTGCCCCTAAATTTCTTGTAAGCTTCACTTTTACCTCCGGATTTGTTTGCATTATTTATTTGTCCATATTAATATCGGATAATCTGCAAGAAATCTTAAGGGTTGTTGCAAAATTTTTCCTAGTCCCTGCCAAAGACCTCCTGGCCAAGAACATACACCCTGTCTGTCACAGCCTGAAGGTCAAAGGGATGCCTATCCCAGATAGCTATGTCTGCATCAAGACCCTCCTTGAGCTGGCCCTTTATATGATCAATTCCTAAAACCTCAGCAGGATTGATGGTTACTGCCTTTATGGCCTCTATTTCAGAAAGGCCAGCCTTCATGGCAAGAGCTGCGCACATATTAAGAGACCCCTGTGGGATTACGGGGTGGTCTGTTATTATAGAGACCTTTATCCCTTTTTCAGTAAGAATCCTTGCCGTATCAAAGGTTATATTTCTGAGCTCTATCTTGGATTTTGTCCCAAAGGTTGGCCCTACCATAGCAGGCAGACCTTGGTCAGCAAGGTAGTCCCCTATGAGATGGCCTTCTGTGCAGTGCTCCAGTGTCAGCCTTACCCCAAATTCCTTGGCCACCCTTATGGCAGTACAGATATCATCTGCCCTATGGGCATGGGCCTTTAGGGGTATTTCTCCCCTTAGAACCGGAATAAGAGCCTCAAGCTTGGGATCTAATTCAAAAAACTCTTCCCCTGACAGAGCCTTTTCTTTTTTTGCCATGTAATTTTTGGCCTTGATTAAAGATTCTCTAAGAATTGCTGCCACGCCCATCCTGGTCATAGGCGCCTTTTTACCGTTTTGGCCATACCAGCCCTTTGGATTTTCCCCAAAGGCGCATTTCATGGCAGCAGGATACTTTATAAGCATCTGATCAGCTATTTTACCAAAGAGGGATATGGTAGCAAAGCTCCCTCCAATTACATTGGCTGAGCCA
>JBDHVO010000039.1:0-8475 GCA_039809675.1 Proteocatella sp. | reverse complement strand
TTGCTTCGTCTAGTATCTGTGCATGGTTAATATTGTTCAATAGCTATCTGCAAGTTGTTCTAAATTCTATTTTAAAACATTAAATGTTGCAATTACTTATAAAAACATTTCGAAATATTATCGATATATAATCCTTTTGTAATGAATCTGATTTAGTTTTGTTTTTATAATTTTAGGTGCTTCTTAAATCAGGATTGTTGTATTATTTATCTCCTTTCGTATCCTGCTGTTTACTTTTGCTTTATAACTATTTTAACTAACTTTATTATACTTTAATGTATCGTATTTGTAAATGATTTAATTTAAAAATAATTTAAAATTAAGCACTTGATATGTTTTTAAATATTTATAATTATTTGTTTTTTATTGCGGATATGCCTGTCTTTTTTGCAGCACAAGAAAAAGCTCCTCTAATTATATTCATTAATTAAAGGAGCTTTAATTTTCTATATTCCATATATACCAATATCCTAAGGCCCTAAAGTGATTTTTACAATAGGGCCTTGGGGTTATCTGTATTTGTTCTTATTTATCTCTTACATGAGCCTTTCCTTGCTCAAGTACTGCTTGGGCGGCTGAAAGCCTTGCAACTGGTATTCTAAAAGGTGAGCAGCTTACATAATCAAGGCCTGCTCTATAAAAGAATTTAACTGATTCAGGATCTCCTCCATGCTCTCCGCAAACTCCAAGCTTCAGGCCTGGCTTTGTTTGTCTTCCTAATTTGCAGGCCATTTCTACAAGCTGGCCTATTCCTTCTTGATCCAAAGTTTCAAATGGACTCCTTTGGAATATTCCTTTTTCTTCGTATTCACCAAGGAATTTACCAGCATCGTCACGAGAAAAACCAAATCCCATCTGGGTCATATCATTGGTACCAAAGCTAAAGAATTCTGCATCTTGGGCAATTTTATCTGCTGTCAGGGCAGCCCTTGGAATTTCAATCATTGTTCCTATTGTGTAGGCAACACTTGTTTGTCTTTCTTCAAAGATTGCTGCTATCTCTTCTTCAAGGAAGGCCTTGATTATTTCGAGCTCAGCCTTTGTTGCAATAAGGGGAACCATTATCTCAGGTTCAACATTTATATTTTGCTCCTTCATATGGATTGCTGCTTCAATGATTGCCCTTACCTGCATAATATATATTTCCGGATATGTTATTGCCAACCTGCAGCCCCTGTGACCAAGCATTGGGTTTTGCTCATGGAGTTTATTTATAATATCATTTAACTCTTCTACGCTTCTGCCCATTTCTCGTGCAACATGAGCGATTTCGGCCTCTGCCTGTGGCAAGAATTCATGTAGCGGCGGATCCAGGAGTCTAATCGTAATTGGTAATTCTCCCATTACTTCATAGATACCTATAAAATCCTGTCTTTGGTACGGAAGGAGGGTATCAAGGGCTTGCACTCTTTCCTCAGTCGTTTCTGCCATTATCATTTTTCTTACATTTAGAATTCTTTCTTCGTCAAAGAACATATGCTCTGTTCTGCAAAGGCCTATCCCTTCTGCCCCAAGCTCAAGAGCTTTTTTGGAATCTCTTGGGTTGTCCGCATTTGCCCTTACCTTCATAGTCCTTACTTCATCAACGTATTGCATTAAAACATTGAAATTTTCTATTATTGCAATTTCAGCCTTTGGAATATCTCCTTCATAAACCGATCCAGTGGACCCGTCCAGGGATATTATATCTCCTTCTTTGAAGGTCAAAGATCCAGCCTTCATAGTTTTGGCCTTTTCATCAACTCTGATATCAGTGGCTCCAGCAACACAGCACTTGCCCATGCCTCTTGCAACAACTGCTGCGTGAGACGTCATGCCTCCTCTTGACGTAAGGATTCCCTCAGCACTGATCATGCCTGCTATATCTTCCGGGGATGTTTCTTGTCTTACAAGGATGACTTTTTCTCCATTTGCCTTTGCTGCTACAGCCTCATCTGCATGGAAGTAAATCTTTCCTGATGCAGCGCCTGGTGACGCAGGGAGACCTTTTGCAATCACTTGATGCTTCTTTAGTTCTTTTTCGTCAAATGCCGGATGAAGGAGCTGTTCAAGTACACTTGGTTCTATTCTTAAAATACAATCCTCTTTCGTTATCTTGCCTTCATTTACCAGGTCAACAGCCACATTTATAGCTGCCTTTGCAGTTCTTTTACCTGAGCGGGTTTGAAGAATAAAAAGCTGCTCGTTTTCTATTGTGAACTCAATATCCTGCATGTCCCTGTAATGATCTTCGAGTATCTGGGTTGTTTTTACAAACTGGTCAAATACTGCTGGCATTACATCCTTTAACTGATCAATTGACTGAGGAGTCCTGATCCCAGCAACTACATCCTCTCCCTGAGCATTCATCAAGAATTCTCCAAATACATGGTTTTCGCCAGTCGCAGGGTTTCTTGTAAAGGCAACCCCTGTTCCTGATTTATCTCCTGTATTACCAAAAACCATGCTTTGGATGTTTACTGCTGTTCCTAAATTATGGGGAATATGGTGCAGGTCCCTATATATTTTTGCACGAGAGTTGTCCCAGGAGTCAAAGACTGCCTTTACAGCAGAGAGTAGCTGCTCCTTTGGTTCTTGCGGGAACTGACTTCCTTTTTCTCTATAGTAGATTTCTTTATAGGCCTTTACCAGCTCCTTTAGATCCTGTGCGTCAAGGTCTACGTCATTTTCAACGCCCTTGTTTTCTTTAGCTCTTGTGAGAGCTGTTTCAAAGTATGATTTTGATATGCCCATGGCAACATCTGAGAACATCTGAATAAATCTTCTGTAGCTATCGTAGGCAAATCTTTCATTGTTTGTGTTTTTACTTATTGTTTCTACTGTTACGTCGTTAAGGCCAAGATTAAGAACTGTGTCCATCATTCCAGGCATCGAGAATACCGCACCCGATCTTACGGAAACAAGGAGGGGATTTTCGCCTCCGCCAAAGGTTTTACCGGATTCTTTTTCTAGGTCTGCCAGCTTTTGGTCTATTTCATTTTTTAGGTCGGCCCAAATATCTCTGTTTTGCTCAAAGTATTCGTTACAGGCCTCTGTTGTGATTGTGAATCCCGGCGGGACATTTAGTCCAATGTTTGTCATTTCAGCAAGATTGGCTCCCTTTCCTCCGAGCAGAGCCTTCATATCCTTGTTACCTTCCCTAAAGTTGTAGACAAATTTCTTCATATTGACCTCCTAATTTTTTAAAAGTGTTATCCCTTGTTTTTTAAGTATGCTTATGATTATTTCAGCTGTTTCTTCTATGGCTTTATTTGATACATCAATAATTGGGCATCCAATCTTTTTCATAATCTTTTCGGCGTAATCAAGCTCCTCCAGTATCCGAGCCAAGGATGAATAGTTGGACCCCTTTCCAAGGCCTAGGGCCTTGAGCCTTTCTTCCCTTATTTGATTCAGCTTCTCTGGAGAATTTATAAGCCCTATTATGCGGTTAGATGGTATCTCATAGATTTCCCTTGGGGGCATTGATTCAGGCACAAGGGGGATATTGGCAACTTTAATGTTTTTGTTGGCAAGATACATAGATAGTGGGGTTTTGGATGTTCTTGATATACCAAGCAGGACAACATCTGCCTTCTTTATACCCCGAGGATCCTTTCCATCATCATATTTTACAGCAAATTCTATGGCCTCCACCCTATTAAAGTAGGTTTTATTTAGCTGCCTTATGATACCTGCTTCTCTTTTGGGCTGGGCATCGAATTTTTTTGCCATGGTATTGATTATATCGCCAATGATATCAAAGGCGGGTATGTTATGGTCTTCACTGTATTTTATTATTTTTTTATTCAGCTCTATATCTACAGTAGAATATATTATCATAGAATTTTCTAAGCTGGCCTCTTCAAGTATGCTGTCTATCTGGCTATTTGTTACATATGGGAATTTTTTGATTTCATAGACCGGGTCATTGTACTGGGCAAGGCAAACTCTTGCAATTTGCTCCCCTGTGTTTCCTATTGAGTCCGATAATACATATATATTGAGCTTCATTATTTTATTACCTCACTTGGGCTGATTAATTCAGCAAATAGTTTTGTTGCATTGGTCTTGGTAAATCTTCCGACGATATCAATGTTGTCTCCATTTTTTGAAATAACAGGCAAGGAGTCGATTTCGTGCTCAATAATCTTTTTAACGGCTTCGCCTACCGCTGAGTCCACGCTTACAGTTATTACATTAGGCATCCTTGTCATAATCATGCTAACAAGCACGCTGCTAGTGTCATTGGATCCGCCTATAAGGGCTTTTACAATATCTTTTCTGGATATAATGCCTGTAAGTCCTTTTTCTCCAGTAATAAATATACTTCCTACATCTTCAAGAAAAATCTTAACTATGGCATCTTGAACAGTTTCTCTTTCATCCATTATTACAGGGATACTCATAACATCGCCTACTGGCTTCTCTGCGTAATCCTCTGCTCGCTTCCTTTGGAGAGCATTGATTATATAGCCGACCTTGGGTTTTGCTTCTAGATAGCCAAGCTGGGTCAGCAGGGATAAATCCGTTCGAATCGCAGACCTGGTAATCCCAATTTTATTTGAAATTAACTCTCCTGTGATAGGTCCGCTCGAATCTACAATGCGCAGTATCTCTTCCTGTCGTTTAG
Organism: Proteocatella sp.; assembly: GCA_039809675.1. Taxonomy (GTDB): domain Bacteria; phylum Bacillota; class Clostridia; order Peptostreptococcales; family Filifactoraceae; genus JAUNKE01. The sequence continues at coordinate 3,863 of JBDHVO010000039.1, read as the reverse complement.
ATAGTTCTATTAAACTCACCTCCTAATGTGCTATATTATACCCAAAATAGTATACCATATATCAAATTCAGTCAAGATTTTTATGGTTTTTTGGCAAAAAAATACTTCGTTTTTATCAAACGAAGTAGTCTTTTATAATTAATTAGATTTTCTTTCTATTAAGAATGCTAACTCACGGGCGTATCTTGTAATTTCCTTAAGATTTTCTCCCTCAAGCATTACTCTTACAAGTGGCTCTGTACCAGAATGGCGAATCAAAACCCTGCCTTTGCCATCCATTATAGCTTCAAGGTCTGCGATTTCGGCCTTTATTTCTTCGTCTGTCTGGTAGATAAGCTTATGCTCATTGCTAACCTTTGCGTTTACAAGGATTTGCGGAAGTTCCTCCATTATTGTTGCAAGCTCGCTTAACTTTTTGCCAGATTTTTTTATAATTTCAGCAACAATCAGGGATGATAGTATGCCGTCTCCGGTTGTATTATAGTCAAGGAATATCATATGGCCTGACTGCTCGCCGCCAAGGCTGTAGCCTCCCTCGAGCATTCTTTCAAGTACATATCTGTCACCAACCGTGGTTACTTCAAGGTCTATCCCAAGCTTTTTGGCAGCAATACTAAGGCCAAGGTTGCTCATTACTGTTATTACAAGCTTGTTGCCCTTTAGCATGCCTTTTTCTTTTAGATGCATAGCACATATAAGCATTATTTTGTCGCCATCAACCTGCTGCCCATTCTCATCTACAGCTATAAGGCGGTCAGCATCTCCGTCATAGGCCAGCCCAAGGTCAGACTTGTTCTTTAAAACAGCCTTAGAAAGCCCTCCTATGTGGGTTGAGCCTGCCTTGTCGTTAATGTTGGTCCCATCTGGTATGTTATTAATTACATCCACATCAGCTCCAAGGCGCTTAAATACTTCTGGAGCCAGCTTAAAGGCTGCTCCATTGGCACAGTCAAGGGTAATTTTAAGACCAGTTAAATTTGTATCAATGCTATTTACAAGAAAGTCTTCATAGCATAGGGCGTAATTGTCATTAGGCAGGAACCTGCCGACCGCATCCCCTGTAACCTCATGGTCTATCCTGCCCATATTATCGATGTATTCTTCAATTTCAAGCTCAATCTCATCAGGAAGCTTCAGCCCTTCAGCATTGAAGAATTTGATTCCATTAAATTCCATCGGATTGTGGGATGCTGATATTACTATTCCAGCATCAGCACGGTATTTCTTAGTCAGATATGCAACTCCTGGTGTAGGAATTACTCCCACATCAATAACATCTGCTCCCATGCTCATTATTCCAGCAGCTATGGATGATGATAGCAGGTCCTTTGAGATTCTTGTATCTGTTCCAATGAGCACCTTTGTTTTGGTGTTTTGGTGGTTGCTGTGGTTCTGGAGCACAAAGGCTCCCGCTCTTCCTAATTTATATGCAAGATGAGGGGTAAGCTCATCATTAGCTATACCCCTTACTCCATCAGTTCCAAAGTATTTTCCCATTACTTTATAGCCTCAGCGCCTTGCTTCAAAGCCGCCCTGTTAAGAGGGATGAATTTTTCTTTTGAAGGGCCAAACACTTTTTTGAAGGCCTCAAGTACTGATTCTGAATCAACTATATTAGCTGTAGCCAGGACTGAGCCCAGCATTACAAGGTTTGCTGCTTTTGGGTTTCCAGCTTCTACAGCCAGTTCATTTGCATCAATGTAATAGACCTGAACATCTTCCCTGTCAACCTTTTGGTCTATCAGAGACTTGTTTATGAATATTTTTCCGCCCGGCTTTACATCATTCTTAAACTTTGTAAGAGAAGGCAGATTCATTATTATAGCAACGTCAGCATCGTTTGTTATTACAGGGGAGCCTATTTCTTCATCGGACACTATTACTGCACAGTTTGCAGTACCACCTCTCATCTCAGGTCCGTAGGAAGGCAGCCATGATACAAATTTATTTTCAAGCATTCCAGCATACGCAAGAAGCTGTCCCATGGACATTACTCCCTGACCACCAAAGCCAGCACAAATAATTTTAGTTTCCATATTAATTGCCTCCTTCTGGTTTTTTAAAGTTTCCAAGTGGGTAATAAGGCATCATATTGTCTCTCAGCCATTGAAGGGCTTCAACAGGAGGAATTCCCCAGTTTGTAGGACAAGTAGATAATACTTCAACAAGCGAGAAGCCAAGGCCATCCTTTTGAGCTTGGAAGGCTTTTTTTATGGCAACCTTTGCCTTTCTAACTGCTGCAGGTGTATCTACTGAAACTCTTTCGATGTAGACTGCTCCATCAAGGGTTGCAAGCATCTCAGATATTCTAATTGGGAAGCCGTTTACACGAGGGTCTCTTCCTGCCTGAGAGGTTGTACTCTTTTGTCCTATCAGAGTTGTTGGCGCCATCTGGCCGCCAGTCATTCCATATATAGCATTATTTACAAATATTGTTGTGAATTTTTCCCCTCTTGCTGCTGCGTGAACTATTTCAGCAGCTCCTATGGAAGCAAGGTCTCCATCCCCTTGGTAGGTGAAAACCATGTTGTTTGGGTGAACCCTTTTGATTCCTGTTGCAACTGCTGGTGCTCTTCCGTGAGAAGCCTCCTGCATATCACAGCTGAAGTATTTATAGGCAAGAACCGCACATCCAACCGGAGCAACTCCAATTGCATCGTTTAGCTCTCCCATTTCTGTAAGCACTTCTCCTACAAGTCTGTGGATTATTCCATGAGTACATCCAGGACAATAATGGGTATTTACATCCGTAAGTCCCGGAGTTCTTTCAAATACTACTGCCATTATTTTGTACCTCCCATTATTTTCTTAACTTCCTCAATTATTTGAGCAGGCTCAGGAATCATTCCTCCAACTCTTCCTGTAAAGTGGACAGGAATCTTACATTCAACTGCAAGCTTTACATCTTCAACCATCTGGCCCATACTCATCTCAACGCAAAGCATATTTTTCGCCTGAAGATTTTTGAAGGCTTCAAACGGGTACGGCCAAAGGGTTATCGGTCTTATAAGTCCAGCCTTGATTCCTTCTTCCCTAAGCTTTAAAACTGCATTTTTAACTATTCTTGCTGTTGTTCCATAAGCTACAAGTACAATTTCTGCATCCTCAGTTAGAAGACTATCATATCTTGTTTCTGTTTCAGCTATTTTGTCGTATTTAGCCTGAAGCTTGTGATTGTGCTTTTCAAGCTCTGCTGCTTCAAGGTATAGTGAATTTATTATATTATGTTCTCTTTCGCCTTTGGTTCCAGTTGTGGCCCAAGTTTTTGGAGCAAGATCTCTCTTTTTCTCTGGAGCCTTGAATTCTACAGCCTCCATCATTTGGCCAATCATCCCATCAGCCAGAACTATTACTGGCATTCTATAGTAATCTGCCACATCGAAGGCTTCCTGTACATAGTCCACAGCTTCCTGAATTGAGGAAGGGGCATAAACTACATGTCTGTAGTCACCGTTACCGCCACCTCTTGTTGACATATAGTAGTCTGACTGAGCCGGCTGGATTCCTCCAAGACCAGGGCCACCTCTCATCATATTTACTATAACAGCTGGAAGCTCAGCTCCTGCTATATATGTAATACCTTCCTGTTTTAAGGCGATTCCTGGAGATGAGGAGGATGTCATTGCTCTTGCACCTGCTCCTGATGCTCCGTAGATCATGTTAATAGCTGCAATTTCAGATTCTGCCTGTACAAAGGTTCCGCCTGAAACTGGCAGTTCTCTAGACATATATTCAGGAATTTCATTTTGTGGTGTTATAGGATAACCTGCAAAAAAATTACATCCTGCTTCAATAGCCGCTTTAGCAAACTCAAAAGTAAGCGTATTACCATAAGGTGTATTTTTCACCGCGCCATAATTTTT
>JBDHVO010000038.1:0-8682 GCA_039809675.1 Proteocatella sp. | reverse complement strand
ATTGCTTGGTTCAAGCTCTTTTATGTACAGGAAGGAAGCCAAATTTTAGTTGAGCTTGCTTCTAATGATTTTAAAGCCCATGGTGAGCTGGATAATTTTACTGACTTTACCTTCACAGCTTCCATAAAGCTTCCAAAGCAGGGCAAGCTTGTAGCGATGAGCTACTGCAATATCCACGGGCTGTGGGACAATGAGCTGGAAGTCAAATTCTAAGTAATTAAAATAATAAAGATGCTCCAGAATATGGGGCATCTTTTATATTCTTAAATCCTTATATTTTTTGAAATAAAAGCTTTATCATTTTTAAGGAGTTCTCTACAGCCATGTTCACAAAAGTGTTGTATTCCACTGATGCCCCAGTACTAGCATTGTCAGATATAGAGCGAACAACTATAAAAGGTTTCTTGTTCAGGTACGCCGTCTGCGCTATACTTGCCCCTTCCATTTCTGTAGCTTTTGCCCCAAATAATTTCACAAGCGAATCGGCTTTTTCAGGGCACGCAACAAACTGGTCTCCTGTCACAATAATACCGCCTGTAATGCTTATATCATCAAAATCTGCTGCAAGAGCAGCATCTACAAGCCTTGGATCACTTTTGAAATCAAATACATCCATTCTTGGAATCTGTCCAAGATCATATCCAAATCTTGTTGCATCCATATCGTGCTGAAGGAGCGAAGTTCCAACAACTACATCTCCAGGGTTTATATCAGGACCAACCCCTCCTGCAACTCCAACATTTATAATTACATCAACATCAAATTCATCAATAAGAATCTGGGTACAAATGGCAGCATTAACCTTGCCTATTCCAGACACTACTACCACAGCATCTCTATCCCACAACTTCCCCTTTGAATAACTCATTCCAGCCTTGCTAAACTCAGTTTCAATAAACATTTCTTTTTTAAGGCTGTCTACTTCTTCTGTCATAGCTCCAATTACCCCTATTAGCATAACAACGCCTCCCTATTAGTCTGTTTTCTTAAAATAAAATCAGCTCCAAAAACACCTCCTAAATCCAACCATACTAATTCTTTCGGTCTTGGAGCAACCTCCATTGGTTCCATATCCTCATTATACATGGCATTTACGTTTGTAACTACTGTTGCAGCACCTGGCCCGATTACTTCTATTTCATCGCCTGCAAATATACGGTTTCTCACTTCCACTTGTACCAAATTATTCTCACTTTTTGTTACAATTCCTATAAAATCATAATCTCTAATATATGAGCTTGAACCATAGTTTTGAGAATCTTTATCAGGTTTTTCATTGTAAAAGCCGTTTGTAAAATCCCTGTGGCTGGCTTTCTTAAGCTCTTCGAGCCACATTGGATTAAAAACAAAATTCTGAGGATCCTCATAATATTTGTCTATGGCCATCCTGTATGCCCTTACAACAGTTGCAACATAATATGCTGTTTTTACTCTTCCTTCAATTTTTAAACTGTCAATTCCAGACTCAATTATTCTATCAATCTTATCAATCATACACAAATCTTTAGAATTAAAAAAATAAGTACCTGATTCATCTTCTTCAATTGGGAAGTATTCCCCAGGGCGTTTTTCTTCTACCAAATAGTACTTCCACCTGCATGGATGGGCACACTCTCCTCTATTGGCGTCTCTCCCCGTCATGTAATTACTGATAAGACATCTGCCTGAATAAGAGATGCACATTGCCCCATGAACAAATGACTCAATCTGCATATCTTTTGGAATATTTTTCTTTATTTCTTTGATTTCTTCGAAGGACATTTCTCTGGCAGTTACGATTCTTTGTGCCCCTAATTTATACCAAAACTGAGCACTCTTATAATTAGTATTATTAGCCTGGGTGCTTATGTGAACTTCCATTTTAGGTAGGACTTCTCTCACAGTCATAAAAACGCCTGGGTCTGCAACAATAACTGCATCAACCTTTATTTTATCGAGGTAAATCAGGTAATCCTCAAGGCCAATAAGATCTTCGTTATGAGGTATAATGTTTAGTGTTACATATACCTTTTTGCCATGAGTATGGGCAAAATCAACCCCGTCTTTCATCTCTTCTTCAGTAAAATTTTTGGACGCTGTCCTTAGTCCAAAGCTTTCTCCCCCGATATACACTGCATCAGCTCCATAAATTACCGCCATTTTGAGTTTTTCCAAATCTCCTGCGGGAGCCAACAATTCAACTTTATTCATTAATTTTCCTTTCAGATTTATATGTTATCGCAATCCCATCCCCAATCGGAATTAAGGATGTAAAAAAATCATCATTTTCAGATTTCAAAAAATCCAGATATTCATTCATTCTTCTGTATATTGTCCTTTGCCTTTTTTCTACAGAATTTATATCCTGAAGGCAGACAAGCCCCTTATGAAATATGTTATCTGACACAATTACTCCGCCTGGAGTTACTTTATCAAAAACAAGGTCAAAAAAAGCTTTGTATTGGCCCTTTGCAGCATCAATAAATACAAAATCAAACTCTTTATCCTCTAATGTCTTGCTACTTTTTGTAGCATCCTCATTATAAACAAATATTGAATTTTCAAGGCCAGCCTTTTTAATATTTTTCACCGCCGTTTCGTAACGCTTTTCATTTCTTTCAAAGCTAAATATTCTTGCATCAGTCTCAACATTACTTGCCATAAGAATCGCCGAATAGCCAATAGCAGTTCCAAATTCTAGTATTTTCTTAGGTCTTTTGATTTTCAAAAGGGAAACAACAAGATCCAGACTATCTCTTGATATTATAGGCACATGATGCTCTGCTGCATAGGCCTCCATTTCATACTGAATCGGAATAAAATCAAAGGTCTTATTTATTATATATTTAGTTATTTCGTTTTTCATTTATTACTCCTGCTAGCCCAGGTATTTTTTCTTATTTATCAGATGTTCATCATAGGTTTTACTATAAACCTGTGCGCCAGTCCCGTCATTTTTGGCGAGAAAATACATATAGTCAGTAGCAGGGTGTTCAATTACTGCAAGTAAGGCCTTGAGGCTTGGGGATGCTATTGCCCCCGCAGGTAAGCCCTTGTATTTATATGTGTTAAACGGCGAATCTATAGCAGTTTCTTCATTGGATAATATCCACTTTCTTTCCTTAATAATATATTGCACCGTTGCACAGGATTGAAGGGGCATGCCGATATTCATCCTGTTTTCAAAAACTGACGCCACAAGAGGCATTTCATCATCAATTGCGGCCTCCCTTCCAACAATTGATGCTAGTATAACAATGTCGTTAAGGCTCAGGTTACTTTGAGGCATCTTACCTGCAATTTCTGTTTCGTAAACTATTTCAAAGCCCTTGAGCATTTCATTAATTATATATTCTTCGCTATCAGTTTCCTTAAAATAGTATGTTAACGGAAAAAGATATCCTTCCAGCGATCTTATTTTTTCATCCTTTAAAAATTCAAACCTTTCAGAAAACAATTCCGGGTTATTTACCAGTTCAGTAAATTTTTCTGCACTTCCTAACCCAAGCTCTTCAATTTTCGCTGCAATTTGAACAGCTTCAAGGCCTTCCTGGACTACTAGTTTTTTCCCCTTATACACCTTTCCGCTGTAGAACATATCTACCAATGCGTCTGCCGGCATACTCTTTGATATTAGGTAGGTCCCTGCTTTAATATTAGTCAGGCTGTTTTCTTGTGCATACTTAAGAAGAGCTTTAGAGCTGGAGATATAGCCCTTTTCTTGAAGCTCATTGGCAACAGCTGTCAGGGTGGAGCCATTTTGAATGACAAACTCAACCTCACTACTGTCATTAACATCAACTGGATCAAGAGTTGCATTTTCTTTGCTACAGCCAGAAATAATAATAGCGCATAGTACTAATAAAAGCAGTATTTTAAATATATTTTTTTTAGAATTCATAATTCCCTCATTAACTAAAATCTTGGGCGTACATAAGGATACCAAGAATTGTTTTTGCGTCTGTGATTTCACCATTATTAATCATTTTGAGGATGTCCTGCAGGCCATACTCATGTACATCTATATATTCGTCTTCATCAAAATCAGTCTCTCCTTTTTCTCCTAGCTTTGCGAAAAAAAGGTGGCCAAGTTCATTGGAAAACCCGGGGGAAGTAAAAAATTTAGTTACGTATTTAAGGTCTGTCACCTGATATCCAGTTTCTTCCCTTAGTTCTCTAATGATTGCTGCTTCTATATCTTCCCTATCTTCAAGTTTGCCTGCCGGTATCTCTGTCAAATAAGCTTCTATTGCTTTTCTAAACTGCCTTACTAGTATTATTTTATTCTCTTTTGTTACCGCTACTGCACAAACTGCCCCTCTATGAAGGACAATCTCTCGAGTTGCTACCTTATTATCTATTTTTACTTCCTTTGTGACTACTTCAATTACTTTTCCCGAATATATGTTTTTTGTTAAAATAGTTTCTTCAATCATTTATTCTCCGAATTCTTTACAAGCAGATCCTCAGCTGTAAGTAATGTGTTGCCCGTTACCGCCATACCGCTCATCATTTTTGCAATCTCACTGATTCTTTCATTCCTGCCGAGCTCTGTAATTTTTGTAGAGGTTTCGTCTGCTTTTTGCTCCTTTTCAACGACAAAATGAGCAGATGCGAAGCTGGCAATTTGTGGCAGGTGAGTTATGCAGATTACCTGCCTGTAGTAGCTTATATCTTTTAGCTTGGTCCCTATTTTCTGAGCAGAAATGCCGCTTACTCCTGTGTCAATCTCATCAAAAATTAAAGTTCCAATATCATCAGTGGCAGCAATCACCGCCTTTAAAGCTAACATGAACCTTGAAACCTCGCCTCCTGATGCAACCTTAGCTATTGGCTTTGGGCTTTCACTTTTGTTAAAGGACACAAGAAAATCCACCTGATCTTTGCCGGTACTGCAGTAAGAAATTTCACTGAATTGAACTTCAAGGCACACATTAGTCATATTAAGATCAAGGAGCTCTTTCTTGATTTTGTCCATCAATACGCTGCTAGTTCTTTTTCTGATTTCTGATAGCTTTTTTGATTTTACTTCCAGCTTCATTTCTACTAAATTTAATTCATCTTCATATTTTGCTTTAATTACATCTCTTGAAAGGATTTCGCTTTTTCTTTCCATTAATCTGTTTTTGTAGTCCGTTATTTCATCATAGGTCTTTCCGTATTTTCTATAAATGAGATTAACCTTATCCAGCCTCTCATTTAATTCTTCAATATTATCAAAGCTATTTTCAAGCTTAACAATCTTTTCTCTTATGTCCCTTGCTACATCCTCAAGAGCATAGAAGGAATCATTTACAATCGCCGACCACTTACTAAAGGCTTCGTCAAATTCAGATATATCATCAAACTTTTTGACTGATTGAGACAAGGCATTAAGAGCTGCATGCTCTCCACCATAGATAGTATCTTAAGCAAAGTGCAGATTTGATGAAATATATTCGAGATTCTCTGCTCTACTAAGCCTTTCTTTAAGGTGCTTTCTTTCGCCTCTTTCAACTTTTGCTTTTGTTATTTCATTTATTTCATATTCAATAAGGCTTATTTCACGTTGTAGCATAGCCTCGTCCATGTTATCGTTGAGTCTTAGGATATTTTTTTTAATTTCACAAGACCTGTTATAGCTTATAGTATAATCGGACAACAAGTCTTCCAATTCTGCTCCTGCAAATCTGTCAATTAATTTTAACTGATTTGACTGATTTAAAATTTGTTCATATTCATTCTGTCCATGGATAGTGAGAAGCCTAGATGTCAAGCTCCTTAGGTCTGCCTGGTTAACTGCCCTGCCATTAATCCTGCTGAAAGATCTGCCATCTTCGGTAATCTCTCTAGCTACTATAACCTGATCCTCTGTATTATCAATCCCAAGCTTGTCCATAAATGCGCTTATATCTGATGTGTCTATGCAAAATACTGCCTCAATAATAGCTTTTTTTTGATTTTTCCTCACAAGGTTTTTTGAGGCTTTTTTGCCCAGGGCAAGTGAAAGGGCATCAATCATAATGGACTTTCCAGAACCCGTTTCGCCTGTAATAATATTTAGACCACCATCAAAATTAATCCGCAATTCATCTATTAAAGCATAATTTTTAATATATAGCTCTGAAAGCATTCCACTCTCCTATTTTAAATTTAAAACCTCATGAGTTTCTTTTACTATATTTTTAATATAGGCCTCAATATCAGTTATTTTTTCACCTTCTTCGTTACCAAGGAACATTAAAAATTCAATATTACCCTTTGGCCCTTTAATAGGCGAGTAACTTAGGGCTTTTACCTGTAGCCCATTCTCTGTGGCATAGGAAACTGCACTTTCAATGGCCTTTATGTGAAGCTTCTCCTCTTTTACCACACCATTTTTGCCAACTTCGTTTTTTCCTACCTCAAACTGGGGTTTTATAAGGGCCACACATTCAAACCTTTCGCTCCCTAATTCAATAAGCTTTGGTAACACAAGCTTTAAGGATATAAATGATACATCTATACTAAAAAAATCAATTTTGTTTTCAATTTTTGATTTGTCCAAATATCTAATATTTGTCCTTTCGAGGTTTATGACATGGGGATTATTTCTCAGCTTCCAGTCAAGCTGCCCATATCCTACATCCACAGAGTAGACTAGTTTTGCTCCATTTTGCAACATGACATCAGTAAACCCTCCTGTAGAGGCTCCGATGTCCATACACACCTTGTCTGTCAGGTCTATATTCCATAGTCTAACTGATTTATCAAGCTTCAGCCCTCCTCGTGAAACAAAGGGGATCTCATCTTCCTTTATTCTGATTTTACATTCACTTGATATTATAGTGCCTGGTTTATCTACAACAAGGTCATCTATAAAAACTTTCCCTGCCATTATATTGGCTTTTGCTCTCTCTCTGGAATCAAAATAGCCAAGATCAACCAGGATTTTATCAATTCTATCCTTCATATATTCTCCCGATTATAGTATTTTTAAATACAAGATAGCAATCGCTACCCCAAGCAAGGCTCCAGCATAAACCTGAGTGGGCGTATGGCCTATTAGCTCTTTTAGCTTTTCAGCTTGAAATTTATGATTTTGGGCATCTTGTAATATCTGGTTAAGAATTCTCGCTTGTACACCTACAGCAAGCCTCACTCCAGATGCGTCATACATTACAATAGCAGCAAGGCCAAGAGAAAGAGCAAAAACAGAGGAGTCCATACCTTCTATAATTGCAATCGCTGTAGTCATACTGGATACAAGAGACGAATGCGAGCTGGGCATTCCGCCTGAACCAATAATTCGCGAAAAATCAATCCTCTTAATTTTAAAAAATTCAATTATTATTTTAAGTATTTGGGCTATAAACCATCCCCAAAACGCCGCAATCAAAACCTTGTTTGACAAAAATTGCTCCATAACCCCCCCTATCTATTTCGGTCTGCCACATATCTTGCCAGAGAAATCAAAAATTCAGAGTCTGCAGAATCAAATATTTCAAGCGATGATATAGCATTCTTCACTGCTTCGTCGAGAAGCTCTTTTGATTTTTCAATCCCAAAGAAAGTCACATATGTCATTTTTTTATTTTTTTCATCAGAACCTGTTTGTTTACCTAGGAGCGCAAAATCTCCTGTGTAATCCAAAATATCATCTGCTATCTGAAAGGCTAACCCAAGATTATCTGAATAAGCCTTTAGAGCCCTTAACTCTGACTCCTTAGCTTCCATAAATAAGGCTGCAGAAATTACGGATGCTTCAATTAATGCTCCTGTTTTCTTTTTGTGTATATATTTGAGTGTTTCAAAGTCAATAGGTTTTCCCTCTGATTGAATATCTACAACTTGGCCTCCAATCATGCCACCAGCACCGGCACCTTGGGAGATTTCATATGCTCCAGCTGCCACAGATTTGTCAGGGTGTTTTGAGATTTTTTTAAATAAAATTTCATAGGCTGCATTTAAGAGGGCATCCCCTGCCAAGATTGCAATATCTTCGCCAAACACCATATGGTTGGTTTTTTTTCCCCTCCTGTATTCATCATTATCCATTGCCGGCAGATCATCATGAATGAGGGAATATGTGTGAATGTACTCCAGACTACAGGCTACATCAATGTAATCGTCCGAATTGCCACCAAACAATTCAATTATCTGCATAAAAAGAACTGGTCTAAACCTTTTTCCTCCAGCTTCAAGAGAATAGGCCATGGACTCATATACAGTATTTTGTTTCGTATAGTTAATACATTCAATAAACTTAAGAAGATTTGATTCGACCTTAGCTTTTGATGCCTCATATTTTATATTAAAATTCATAATTTCACCTCGCCCTAATTATACCACACATACTTACTTTAGAGCATTATAAATCCATCACATCACCATCTATAGTCATAATTTTCAGCTTCATGTCATCAAGCTCTTTGTTACACTCTTTGTTTAACTTAATTCCTTTTTGATAAAGCTCAATTGATTTTTCGAGATCAATTTCTGGATTCTGTAGCATCTCTATTATCTTATCCAGTTCTTTTAATTTGTCTTCAAACTTCATTTATTCTCCTCTACTTTTGCCGTAAAAATACCGTCTTTCAGTAATATATTTATTTTCATACCTATTTTCGCTTCAGTAACCGAAGTAATCCTGCCCCCCTTTTCATTAGTGACGTAGGCTCCTCCCATATCGAACACATTGTCGGGATTTTTAAGGAAAATTTTATTCATTTTCTGGTCTAACTC
>JBDHVO010000037.1:0-8763 GCA_039809675.1 Proteocatella sp. | reverse complement strand
GAAGTCCTTTCCACCTGATTCCATAGACCCTCAGGGGAAAGCTCCAGCATATCTGCCCCAGTCATAAGCCCTGCTGTATCAAGGCCTACTGCCTTGGCCGTATGCAGAGCCACATACCTGTTGTCTCCGGTAATAATACGCAGCCCTATGCCATTGTCCCTCAAAGCCTGCACAGTTTCTGCCACATCCTCCTTGGGGGGATCAAAAAAAAGCAGGAAGCCTCTAAAGCTCATATCCCTTTCATCCTCGTAGCTATAGGAGGTCTGAGGGGCAACAGATTTTTCTGCAAGGCCCAAAACCCTTATCCCTTCGCTGCTCCACCTATGGTAGAGTTCATTTATTTTGTCTTGCTCTCCTTCTTCAAAGTGGCTGCATATAGACAGAATTTTATCGAGAGCCCCCTTGGTTATCATGGCAAGCCTTTTATCTTCTTCGACAATTACAGACAGCATCTTACGTTTAAAATCATAGGGTATTTCGCCTATTTTTGAAATAGAGGCCATATCCTCATCCTTGAGATCGATAATTGCCTGATCCAGAGCATTGACCATACCGGATTGAAGCCTTGCATTTATATAGGCCAGCCTCATAACCTCTTCTGAGGGTTCTCCCTTTGGATCGGGTGTGCCATCAAGCTGGACTACCCCCCTTGTAAGAGTTCCTGTCTTATCAGTACAAAGAAGGTCTATCCCCCCTAAATTTTCAATAGCGGAAAGCTTCTTGACTATAACTCCCTCCTCTGCCATAATCCGGGCCCCCTTAGACAGGGTAATGCCTATTATGGCCGGCAGGAGCTGGGGCGTTATGCCTACTGCCAGGGCTACAGAAAAAAGGAGGGAATCTATAACAGGCTTCTTAAAGGCTACATTTATGGCAAACACTGCCAGAGTCAGTACAAACATGACCTGGGTCAGTAGAAGTCCAAACCTATGGATTCCAATCTCAAAGTCTGTTGCCGGGGCTTTTTTTGCCAGGAATTTTGCAATCCTGCCGAACTCTGTATTTTCCCCTGTGCTTACAACAAGAACCCTGCCTGTACCGCTTTGCACCGAGGTCCCTTTGTAAACGCAGTTGGTCCTCTCGCTAAGGGAGGCCTCAGCATTCACAGGCTCCTTGGTCTTTTCCACCGGCACAGACTCCCCTGTCATAAGAGACTGGTTGACAAAAAGGTCAAAGCTGTCTAGCACCAAGCCATCTGCTGCAATCAGGCTGCCTGCAGAGAGAACCAGGATGTCACCTGGCACCACAGCCTCTGAGGGAATCTCTTTTGGGACTCCCTCTCTGAAAACTATAGCCTTTACCTGAACCTGAGAAGCAAGCTTAGCCACAGCATTGCCTGCGCTGTATTCCTGCCAGAAGCTGAGCAGGGAGCTTATTACTACTATAAAAAGAATAATCAGGGCATCTATAAGCTCTCCTGTCAGACCCGAAATAAGGGTGGCCGTGAGCAAAATCAATATTATAGGGTCCTTAAGCTGACCCAAAAGAGCCACAAGAGGGGTATCCCTCCTTTTTGCAGAAAGGGTGTTTTCACCGAATTTTTTTAGCCTTGCCTCAGCTTCAGAAGCATTCAATCCTTCTTTTTGGCTTCCAAGACTCCTTATTACATCCTCAACCGGAAGACTCCAGTATTTTGCATCATCAAAAGCCATACTGACCTCCAAAAAACCTACTCCCCGCAGGCCTCCATCTTATTCGCCTCTTCCAGGCTGTAAGCATAGTCATTCATCATTTTCTCGCTCAGTCTAAGTATATCCTCCAGACATTTCCTGTTATACATGGTTTTCATTTTTTTGTGCATTTCCTTCAGTCTTGATGGATTTGCCATCAAATCCTCCATAATCCCCCTTATATCTTCCTCATCCCTTACATAGATGGCGACTTCCTCGCAAAGAAGATACTCAAGATTTTCCTTCTCCTGACCGGGTATGTAGTAAGGAATTACCATGGGCAGTCCCTCTGAAATAGCCTCAGTTATTGTAAAGCCTCCGGGTTTGGTCACCAGCACATCAGAATTTCTCATTATCTGGGGAATATTATCCACGTATTCATAAAGGGTCAGGATGCCGGATTCAATATAGGCCCCAAAATCCTTGTCTATGGATTTTTTTAACTTTTTGTTATGACCGCAGACCGCAACCAGCCTTATCGGACCTTCAAGCTCAATTAGCTCCTTGAGGACCCTGTACATGCCCTTGAGGCCCAGACTCCCTGCCATCAAAAGTATTTGAAAGACTTCATCCTTCTGGCTGTCTCTTTGGGCGCTGTCCTCCGCCTGAATAAAGTCTTTTTTGATAGGCATTCCATAAGGATAGACCTTATCGGGCGAAACCCCTTTTTTTACAAGGGTATGACGGGTATATTCGCTTGCCGCAATATAGGCATCAACATACTGGTTGATATAATTCAAATGGGCCTCATAGTCTGTGACTACGGCAATAAAAGGAATATTGATATAGTTCTTCCGCTTTAAGCGTCCAATGGTGTTAACGAGAAGGGCATGGGTGGATATAACAAGGTCAGGCTCTTCTTTTTTGATTATATCCCTTAATTTTTCACTAAAAAGCCTGATAGTAGACTGGGAAAAAATTTTATTTGTTATCTCATTGTTGCCAAAATCGTACAAGAGGCCGTAGAGCTTGGGAAGCTTTCCCGTCATTACATTAAAGGAATTTACCATAATAGTTTCAAGCATTTTGTTAAGGTCATTAAAAACGTCATTAATGATAACCCTATGGCCGCATTTTTCAAATTCAGCCTTTAGGTTTGACGCCGCCTCATTATGGCCTCCTCCTGTGGATAATGTGAATATTATTATTTTTTTCAAGTTACCTGCTCCTCATCCTTATTGTTGTGAAGCTTGTTCACAGATCTGTCAAAAAGAAACAAAAGACCACTTACCATAAGTGGTATAAAAAAATTGAACACACGAAAAAGTATTATTGCCGCCAGAATATGGTCTGCTGGCACCTTAAAATTTTTGAAGCCAAGGAGGGTAATGAGGTCAAAGGAGCCCACCCCGCCAGGCAACATACTTATTATCCCAGCCATTGAGGCAAATGTAAACACTGAAAAAATAACCAGAGGCTTTACATTATTAAAATGCCTGAGTATTACGGCAAAAAATATAAGGGTAAGGCCCCAGTTTATGGCTGACACTCCAAGAAGCTTTAGCTTTAAGGTAAGCCTTGGCCTGTCCAGAGTTTTTTTGGGGTTTTTCTTAAGCCTGTAAAAAATAGTATCCAGAAAAAAGTACAAGGGGAGATAAAGGGCGAATGCAATAATCACCCACAGCAGTACCCTGTATTCGCCTACAATCGGCTCTATTACCCTATAGCTAAAAAGAAAAAGCAGGGAAAGAAGGCTCAGGCCTGCTGAAAAAGCAGGGAAAAGCAAAAGAACATAATCCACCATATCAAGGCTTCTGTCAGCCCTTTTAAAGTAAATAGAACGCACAGAAACCCCTGTGACCCCTCCAAAGCCAAATACATTGTTGAGGGTATAGGAAAACAGGGATACATTAAAAATAGTGTCCTTCTTTACAGCAAGACCATAATATCTTGAAATAAGAAAATCATAGGTTGTCGCAGAGGCTGCAATCAAATTGCCCATAAGGGTAAAGAAAATAAGGGACGCAGGCGACAGACCCTTTATAAGGGCTTCAACCTGGCTAAAATTTATCGTCTTTATGTCTTTTTCTAAAGTTAGAGCTATAGTAAGGCCGATTGCAAGAAGAAGGGCAAGCTGGGCAAAAAGCTTGATTCGCTTTGCCAGCTTGGGTTTGATATTAAGCATAGCTCCCCTCCTTTTCTTGGCTTCAAAAATAGTCTTGCCCTGTTTTTTTATACCCACTTTTTCAGCTTATGCTTCAGCCCAGAATCTTATTATGATTTTTTTCTCCTCCAAGGCTCACAAAGGCAAGGCCCAGCAAAAGACCCAAGCCAGCATAGAAGACCCAGCCAAAGCCCTTCTCCCAAAAAGGAGCCCTGGCAAACAATCCAACAAGGGCCAGGCCCTTAAGCCCTGCTGCTTCAAGGGCAGATACAAGACCAGCAGCAAGGGCTCCAAGGACAGTAGTCTTGTAAACAATATGGGAAAGCCTCCCCCTATCAAGAAGGTTTAAAAGAGTAAGGGCAATTACAACCGGATAAAGAGCCGTCAGCAGGGGCATAGAGAAGGCTATAATCCCCTCAACCCCTTTAATAGAAAGGATTGCGCTTACAATTACAGCTACAAGAACCACCTGGTCATATTTCAGCCTGCCCTTGGAGGCCTTGGCAAAAAAGTCTCCTGTTGCACACGTCAGGCCTATTGCAGTTGTAATGCAGGCCATGGCTACAACAAATCCCAGCAGAAGGCTACCGTAGTCACCAAGGAGGTAATAGACAAGCCTTTTAAGAAGGTCAGTTCTTCCAATACCCTCCGGCATGATATGGGCCATTTTGGCTCCAAGATAGGTAAGCCCCCCATAAACCAGGATAAGCCCCGAGGCCGCTATAAGCTCAGCATAAATAGTATGCCTTGTAAGGTCCTTGGCTGATTTTATCCCCTTTTCCCTGAAGTTTGATATAATCATCCCTGCCAAGACCATAATACCCAGAGAATCCATTGTATGGTAGCCTTCGATAAAGCCAGCCCCAAACCTGCCCTCTCCAACAAGGGCAAGGGGCTCTCCAGGGCTCAAAAAACCCTTTACAAGTATACCTGCCAGAGTAAGTAAAAGCAGGGGGGTCATATAGGCCCCTATCACATCAACAGCCCTTGATTCCTTAACAGAAAAATAATAAGTAAGGGCAAAAAATATCAAAGAAAAAACAAGGGGGCTAAGGCCGGGAAAAAAGGGCTGGACTGATATCTCAAAGGTTGTGGCGGCAGTCCTGGGTACAGACAAAAGCGGCCCAATACAAAGGATCAGGGATGCCCCCAGAGCCAGGCTGAAGGCCGGACTTACTTTGCCGGCAAAGGCTTCAGGATCCCCTCCTTTTTTTGCCATGGCTATCATTCCAAGGGCCGTAAGGATTGGCCCTGAAAGAGAAAAGCCCAGCCAGGCCAGACCCCAGCTCCTGCCAGCTTCCATCCCCATATGAGGGGGCAGGATAAGATTTCCTGCTCCAAAAAAAATAGCAAAAAGGGCAAAACCAGAAACAACAGTATCCTTAAACCTTATTTCTCTCTTATTCATAAAAACCTCCGTCAAATAAGGTCTATTATACCATCAAGTATTTAATTTATACTATATATTTTTATTTTTATTGTAGTAAACTTAAAAACCGCCCTGAAATTTTTCAGGACGGTTTTTATACGCTTTACTTTACCTTTGACTTTAAAACCTCGTAGCCCACCTTCTCCACTGACTTTTCGATTTCTTCTATGGACACCTTGCTTTCATCAAAGTCAAGCTTCAGCTTGCTTGTGTTAAAAGAGACTGAAACAGTATCCTTGTCTACTCCCTCAAGAGCGTTTACTGCCCCCTCCACCTTGAGGATGCAAGATGGGCAGGTTAGTGTTTCAAGCTGTATTACTGCAGATTTCATATGTTCACCTTTCTGCTTCTAAGGCCCTCATAGCCTAGAAGTCTCATTCCATTTAAGATAACAACCAGGATACTGGCTTCATGAACCAGCATACCCACAGACATGCTCACCCAGCTGCTAAAAAAGAGGCCTGCCAGCAGAACAAGAACAACCCCTATGGCTATGGCGATATTTTGGACCATATTTGCCGCCGTTGCCTTTGTCAGGCCCAGGGCGTGAGGCAGGCGGCTAAAGTCCGAATTCATGAGAACGACATCTGAGGTTTCAATGGCAACATCAGTACCGCTGCCCATGGCTATGCCTATATCTGCCAGAGCCAGGGAGGGACTGTCATTTACCCCGTCTCCCACAAAGGCTACAATCCTGCCCTCTGCCCTGAGTTTTTTTACATAATCAGCCTTATCCCTGGGAAGCATGTGGCCATAGGCCTCTGTAAGCCCCAGCTCTGCACTGACTGCATCAACTGTCCCCTGGTTGTCCCCTGAGAGCATAATAAGATTTTTAACCCCAAGACTTTTCAGGATTCTAAGGTCTTCCTTTACTCCAGGTCTTATCTGGTCCTTTAGACCCATAAGAATTTTAAGGTCTCCATCAACAGCTGTCAGAACCAAGGAATTACCCTCTCCCTCAAGTCTATTTATATCCTCCTCCATCTCCCTGGTCATCACGATTCCCTCCTGCCGTAAAAGAGAAGGACTCCCAACCAGGACCTCCCTGGTGTCTACTTTGGCAAGGATGCCTCCGCCCTTTATAACTTCAGTCCCCTCAACAGCTAACAAAGAGGCTTGACCTATTTCTTTCAGGACGGCCTTGGCCAGGGGATGGTCTGATTCCTTTTCTATGCTGGCAAGGTAGCTAAGGGCCCGGTCGCTGCCCTCTCCGTAGACAAGGGTTCTTGATACCGATGGATTCCCAAGAGTCAGGGTCCCTGTCTTATCAAAGACCATGGTGTCCGTCCGGCTAAAATCATGGATTACCTCACTTCCCTTTAAAAGAACTCCATGCCTGGCACCGTTTCCTATCCCTGCCACATTTGATACTGGAACCCCTATAACAAGGGCTCCGGGACATCCCAGAACAAGGACTGTAATGGAAAGCTCTATATTTTTTGTTATAAGCCATACAAGAAGAGCCATGAGAAGCACTGCAGGTGTATAGTATTTTGCAAATTTATCAATAAACTTTTCAGCCTCAGATTTTGAATCCTGAGCCTCCTCTACCAATTCTATTATCTTGCCAAAGGTTGTATCCTCCCCCACCTTGTCAGTAACAATCTGTATAGTCCCGTTATCAAGGATGGTGCCTGCATAAACTCCTGCCCCCTTCTCCTTCAGAACCGGCACAGCCTCTCCAGTTATGCTGGCCTCGTTTATGCTCCCCTCTCCACTTATAACCCTGCCGTCAACCGGAACCTTGGCCCCTGTCTTTACAAGGAGGACATCACCTTCATCCACATCCTCCACATCAACCTCCTCAAACTCGCCGTTTGCCATTAGCTTAAGGGCACTTTCGGGGGCCATGAGGGTCAGCTCCCTGATTGCTGACCTCGTCTTGTTCAGGGTTCTTTGCTCCAGATAGGCTCCAAAGAGAAATAAAAAGGTAACAATTGCCGATTCTTCATAATTTCTTATTAAAAAGGCTCCTCCCACTGCTATGCTTACCAGGATATCAATGCTTACCACCCTGACCCTCAGTGCCTGGTAGGCCTGGATAAGGATGGGGGCCAGCCCTAGAAGAGAAGCCACAATCAGCATTAATTCTGAAAAAACTATATTCCCCTGACTCCAGTGGTTAATAAAGGCTAAAGCAATTAATATACCACTTCCTAGTGCTATCTTATTTTTACTTTTTAAAATATAACGCTGCATGGCTCCTCCTCGTCAGATTTAACTCCTATTTTCCGTAGGCCCTGTCAAGCTCTGACAGCATCTCATACACCGCCTCATAGCTCTCACAGGTTCCCTCTGGCACCCTATAATTATCTGTTATTTTTCTCAGGCTCTCAAACTCCGCCTTTAGATCCAGCTCGCCAGCTTGAGAAGCCTCAATTTTTTCTACAAGACTGTCATAGACCCTTCTTACATCATGAAACTCCGGATGCTGCTTGCCATGGACCTTGTCGACTACTGGAACAAAAAGCTTGAGCTTTTTTGCATGCTCCTTAAGCTTTACCTCAAATTTTTCCATCTGATCCTCCTTTTTTATCAAAAAATATATGCTTATCTCCTATAGGTCTATTTTATTATACCCCTTATTAAAAGTATTTGACCCAGGTCAAAATTCAAAAATTTTTACAAAAAAAGCAAAGCAATAAGACTGCTCTGCTTAAATATTTTAGCCGATTTTTATAAGGTCTATTATCTGGGCTTTTATGTTTGCAAAATCCTGGTCAAGACTAAAGTGGTAGCTTGGGTCCTTTATCATTTTTTTATTAAAACCTGTTTCATAGACCCTGCAGATTTGTCCCGGACTCTTAGTCATTACAATTATTTTTGATACCAATAGCAGGGCTTCTTCAATATCGTGGGTTATCAAAAAGAAGGTTCTTTCTTTCTCGGCCCAAAGGTTTAAAAGAAGCTTCTGCATGGAAAATCTGGTAAAGCTGTCCAGGGCCCCAAAGGGCTCGTCCATAAGGAGTATTTCAGGATCATTGATAAGGGCCCTGCCCAGAGCCACCCTCTGCTTCATCCCGCCTGAGAGTTCATAGCTATGGTGGTTTTTATAGTCCTCCAGCATTATTTCCTTCAGCATTTCACTTGTTTTTCTTTTTATATCCTCTGGAGGTTCTTTTTTCATCCTAAGGGCAAAGTTTCGGTTTTTTTCTACTGTAAACCAAGGATAGAGGCTGGCTGATTGAAAAACAACCCCTCGGTCCGGCCCCGGCCCTGTAATTTTTTCCTTATGCATCAAACAGCTGCCCTCAGTGGCTTTTATAAAGCCTGCGAGGAGGTTTAAAAGGGTAGACTTGCCACAGCCTGATGGGCCTAAAACTACAAGAAAATCCCCCTTATATATATCAAGGCTTATTTTTTCAAGGGCCTGGGTCCTTCTTCCGCCCCTTGTAAATTCTTTACTTACATCCTTCAGGCTTAAAATCGCCTCACTTGAAATACCTTTATCCTTCTTATGCAATTTATCTCTCCAAGCTTTCTTTTATATAAGAAATATCTATAAAATCACGGACCTCAGCTTCTGTAATCTGCCTTGTAATAAAGCCTTGCTTGTACCA